>CAYSAR010000026.1:0-16463 GCA_964428985.1 uncultured Gemmatimonadaceae bacterium
GCTCGAGGACGAGACGGGCACGATCAACGTCGTCGTCACGCCGCAGCGCTTCGAGCGCCAGGCGCTGCTCATCTCACGCACGCCGCTGTTGCTCGTGCGCGGCGTGCTCCAGGTCGAGAGCGGGGTCTACAACATCCGCGCGCGCGAGTTCGTGCCGTTGGAGGCGGGCGCGGGGGAGAAGGCGGTGAAGGGGCGGAACTACCACTAAAGACAGGTAGCAGAGGGCAGGTGGCAGAGAGCAGGTACGACGAGCGCGCACCCTGCCACCTGCCACCTGCCCTCTGCCCCCTGCTACCTGAGTTCATGCGGTGAGCTGTTCGCGAAGCCACATCCCCACCGCCGCCGCCTTCGCCCGATCCACCCCGGTCTCCAACCCCCACCGCTCCATCAACTCCAGCACGAGCTCCGTCGCCACGTTCCCTGTCGCACCAGGCGCGAATGGGCATCCCCCGACCCCGCCGACGCTCGCGTCGAAGCTATGGATGCCGAGCTCGAGGCAGGCCTCGATGTTCGCGATCGCGCGACCGTGCGTGTCATGGAAGTGACCGTTCACGCGGGGCGCCGGCCCGGGCACCGCACCCGCCATCGCCGCCTGCCGCACCTCCTCGAGCACCGCCGCGAACACCTCGCGCGTGCGCGCCGGCGTCCCGACTCCGATCGTGTCGGCGATGCTGAGCTCGTCGACGCCGAGCGCCGCGAGGCTGCGCGCGACGCGCGCGACCTGCGTCGGCGCGACATCACCCTCGTAGGGGCAGCCGAGTGCGCACGACACCGTGCCGCGCACATGCATCCCCGCCTCGCGCGCCGCATGCACGACCGGTGCAAACCGCTCGAGCGACTCGGCGATCGAGCAATTGATGTTGCGCTGCGAGAACGTCTCGCTCGCCGCACCGAAGACGACGATGCCGTCGGTCCGCGCATCGCGCGCGCGCTCGAAGCCCTTCATGTTCGGCACGAGCACGCTGTAGCGCACGCCGGGGCGGCGCGTGATGCCGGCCATCACGTCGGCCGCGTCGGCGAGCTGCGGCACGCGCGACGGCGACACGAACGACGTCACCTCGATCGCGCGGAACCCCGCGTCGGCGAGACGCTCGACGAGCTCGATCTTGCGCGCGGTCGGCAGCACGCGCGCCTCGTTCTGCAGCCCGTCGCGCGGCGAGACCTCCACGATGTCGATGTGCCCGGCGGCCATGCGTGAATGATGCCCGAGCGGCCCCGATGGGGGTAGCTTGCAGCATGGCCGACTACGTGATCCCCCCACGCACCCGCATCGGGCACGTGCACCTGAAGGTGTCCGACCTGGAACGCGCGCTTGCGTTCTGGCAGGGCGTGCTCGGCTTCGAGCTCCAACAGCGCTACGGCGCACAGGCGGCGTTCATCTCGGCCGGCGGCTATCACCACCACATCGGGCTCAACACGTGGGAGAGCGAGGGCGGACCGTCGCCGGCGCCGGGGACGACCGGGCTCTATCACGTCGCGATCCTGTATGAGACGCGCATCGAGCTCGCGCGCGCGGTGAAGCGCGTGATCGAGCATCGCGTGCCGCTCCAGGGCGCGGCCGACCACGGCGTCAGCGAGGCGATCTACCTCGCCGATCCCGACCAGAACGGCATCGAGCTCTACTGGGACCGCCCGCGCGAGGACTGGCCGCGCGACGCGAACGGCGACGTCGCGATGTTCACGCGCCGGCTCGACCTCGAGGCGTTGCTCGCACTGGCGTGATCGCTCCCGGCTTCACGACCCGCTTCGCGCCGGCCCCGACCGGCTATCTCCACCTCGGGCACGCCGTCAACGCGGTGTGGACCTGGGGGTTCGCGCGCGCGTTCGGGGGCAACGTGCTGCTGCGCATCGAGGACCACGACCGCGGCCGTTCGCGCACGGAGTATGAGGCGGCGATCCTCGATGACCTCGATTGGCTCGGCCTCGCGCCCGACGGCATGCGCACCGACTCGTTCCGCCGTGGCCTCGCGCATCCGCAGCGACAGAGCGACAACGATGAGCGGTACGCGGCGCACCTCGCCGCGCTCGAGGCGGCCGGTCTCGTCTACCCCTGCACTTGTCCGCACGCGACGCATTACCCCGGGACCTGTCGCATCCGCCCCGTGCCGCGCGATGCGACGACGGCGCGCCGCGTCGTGATGGCACCGGGCCAACCCGAGTCGTTCGAGGATCTCCGCCTCGGCGCGCGGTCGCAGGATCCCGACCTGCAATGCGGCGACATGCTCGTGCGCGACCGCAGCGGCAATTGGACCTATCAGTTCGCCGTCGTCGTCGACGACTTCGAGCAGGGGGTCGACGTCGTCATCCGCGGCGAGGACATCCTCGACTCGACCGGGCGTCAGATTCGGCTCGCGCGACTGCTCGGCCGGCCCGAACCGCCGCTCTTCCTGCATCATCCGCTCGTGCGGCGTGCGGATGGACGGAAGCTCAGCAAGTCGACGCACGACACCGGCCTGCGCGACCTGCGCGCGGCCGGCCATCGCGCCGACGAGATCCTCGGCGTCGCCGCGCACTTCGGCGGGCTCCAAGCCGAGTCGACGCCGCTCGGCGCCGACGCGCTCGCCGACCTGCTCGCGGACTGGGTGCGCCTGCGGGAGTCGCGGTGACGCCTGCGCTCGCCGCGCTGCTCCCGTTCCTCGCGCTGCAGCTCGGCATCGGCATCTGGGTCTCCCGTCGCATCGCGAGCGAATCGGACTACCTGCTCGCGGGGCGACGGCTCGGCTACGTGCTCGTCACGTTCTCCGTCTTCGCGACCTGGTTCGGCGCGGAGACGGTGATCGGCTCGGCCGGGAGCGTCCATCGCGAGGGACTCACGCTCGCGTCGGCCGAGCCGTTCGGCTACGGGCTGTGCCTCATCCTGATGGGCGCGCTGCTCGCGCGGCCGCTCTGGGAACGCAAGCTCACGACGCTCGCCGACCTGTATCGCGCGCGCTTCGGCACGCGCGTGGAGCGCCTCGCCGCCGTGCTGTTGATCCCGACATCGGTGCTCTGGGCGGCGGCGCAGGTGCGCGCGTTCGGCCAGGTGATCGCGACGGCGGGCGAGCTGGACGTGACGCTCGCGATCGGGCTCGGCGCGACGTTCACGATGGCGTACACGATGTTCGGCGGGCTCCTCGCCGACGCCGTGACCGACCTGCTGCAAGGTGGTCTGCTCGCGCTCGGTCTCGTCATCATGCTCGTCGCGGTCGTACTCAAGGTCGGCGGGCCGGGCGACGCGATGGCGGCGCTCGCCGCGACCGATGTGGTGAACCTCGCGCCGGCGGCGGCCGGTCCGTGGTACCTCACGCTCGAGGCATGGGCAATCCCGGTCTGCGGTTCGCTCGTCGCGACGGAGGTCGTCGGTCGCGTGATCGCCGCGCGCTCGGGCGTGGTCGCGAGCCGCGCCACGCTCGCCGCCGGCGCGCTCTACATCGCGATCGGGTCGATCCCCGTCCTCATCGCACTCCTCGCGGGGCCGCTCGTCGGCGAGCTCGCCGATCCCGAGGCGCTGCTGCCGACCGTCGCGCGCGACCTGCTCTCGCCGCTCCTCTTCGCGGTGTTCGCCGGCGGCCTCGTCGCGGCGATCCTCTCGACGGTCGATTCGACATTGCTCGTCGCGTCGGGGCTGCTCGAGCACAATCTCATCGGCCCGGTGTTCGGCGTGACCGACGAGCGCCGCAAGGTGCGCATCGCGCGGGCCGGCGTGTTCGCGTTCGGCACGCTGGCGTACATTCTCGCCCTGCACGCCGAGGGCACGTTCGCGCTCGTCGAGCAGGCATCGGCGTTCGGGAGCGCGGGCGTGCTCGTGACGGTGCTGTTCGCGCTGTTCACGAGACTGGGATCGCCGCGCACGGCGGCGTTGACGTTGCTCGCGGGCGTGTTCGTCTACGTCGGTGGCGTCGTGGTCGAGTGGCCCGCGCCGTTCCTGATCTCACTCGGCGCATCACTCCTGACCTGGGGCATTGGATGCAGCATCGACTCCGCGGCGTCCTGATCGGCGCGGCGTTCCTGATGGCGACGTCCGCCATCGGCCCCGGGTTCCTCACGCAAACGGCCGTCTTCACCGAGCGACTCGGCGCGGCGTTCGGCTTCGCGATCCTGATGAGCGTCGTGATCGACCTCGCGGCGCAGCTCAACATCTGGCGCGTGCTCGCGGTGAGTGGACGGCGCGCGGGTGAGGTCGCCGACAAGGTGCTCCCCGGGCTCGGCACGGCGCTCGCGGTGCTCGTCGCGCTCGGTGGGCTCGCGTTCAATGTCGGCAATGTCGCGGGCGCCGGGCTGGGGCTGCAGGTCGTGTTCGGGCTTCCCGTCGCGGCCGGCGCCGTCATCAGCGCCGCCATCGGCATCGCGATCTTCGTGTTGAAGGACGCCGGGCGAGCGATGGACCGCTTCACGACGCTGCTCGGCATCGCGCTCGTCGCGCTCACCTGGTATGTCGCGATCGCATCGCATCCGCCGATGGGGGACGCCGTGCGCGAAACGTTCGCACCCTCGACGATCGACCTGCTCGCGATCGTGACGATCGTCGGCGGCACCGTCGGCGGCTACATCACGTTCGCCGGCGCGCATCGACTCATCGATGCCGGCGTGACCGGCGTGGAGCGGGTGGGTGACGTGACGCGATCGGCGTTCAGCGCGATCGGCATCGCGACGCTGATGCGCATCGTGCTCTTCCTCGCCGCGCTCGGCGTCGTGAGCCAAGGCCTCGCACTCGATCCGGCGAATCCCCCGGCGTCCGTCTTCCGGCACGCCACCGGCGAGATCGGCTACAAGCTCTTCGGCGTCGTCATGTGGTCAGCGGCGATCACCTCGGTCGTCGGCGCGGCGTACACGTCGGTCTCGTTCCTGCGCGGGCTGCACCGCAGGCTCGATGCGCACTGGACTCGCGTCGTCGTCGCGTTCATCGCGGTGTCGACGGTGATCTTCGTCGTCATCGGCCGACCGGTGAGGACGCTGATCCTCGTCGGCGCACTCAACGGGATGATCCTCCCGCTCGCGCTCGGTACGATGCTGCTCGCCGCGCATCGCCGCGGGATCGTGGGTGAGTACCGGCATCCGCGGCTGCTGACGGCGCTGGGGACGGTCACGGCGATCGCGATGGCGCTGGCTGGAGGGTACGTGCTCTGGAGGGATTTGCCCGCTCTCTGGCACGGGTGACTGCGGTACGGGGATGGCGACGGCGGTCCGTGGTGCGGGGGGTGGTGCTGGATGCCTACTGAGTGGGAGATGCCGGCTGAGCGAAACCGCTGCGTGATGCTGGGATGGGGAAGGCTTCCCTCCCCAAGCATCGTGCAGCGGTTTCACTCTCCAAGCATCCCCTTCGTAGCAGGCATCCAGCATCGACCCCCGCACCACGGACCGCAGTTGTCCTTTCCCTAGTCCGGATCCTCCACCGTGGCCAGCGCGAACAGGGAACCGTAGCTTTGTTCCGCCCTCAGCGGAGTCTCCGAGCCATGCCCTCCACCCGCCGCACTTTCCTTCGCACCCTTGGCCTTGGCGGCGCCGGTCTCCTCGCTGTCCCCGACTGGGTGCACGCCCGCGGCCTCGAAGCCGCTACCGCTGAGCCCTTCGCGCCGCATGCTTCGGCGGCCGATCTCATCAAGCTCGACTCCAACGAGAACCCGAACGGCCCCGTGCCTGCCGCGCGGCGCGCGATCATGGAGTCGTTCCGCCGAGCCGCGCTCTATCCCTCGTCATCCGAGGTCGAGGTGCGGGAGGCGATCGCGAAGGCGAACGGTGTCGCCACCGACCAAGTCATGCTCGGGTGCGGGTCCGGCGAGATCCTGCGACTCGCCGTGCAGGCCTTCTGCTCGCCGTCGCGCCACCTCGTCACGGCCTTGCCGAGCTTCGAATCGCCGGCGACGTACGCGCGCACGCTGGGCCTGCCGTTGCGTGAGGTGCCGATCCGCGGTGACTTCTCGATGGATCTCGACGCCATGCTCGCGCAGGTCCGCGGCGCCGGACTCGTGTTCTTCTGCAATCCGAACAACCCGACCGGCCACGTGATCGGCAAGCGCGAGAGCGACGCGTTCGTGCGCGCGGTGCTCGCGGCCGATCCCGAGGTCGTCGTGCTCGTCGACGAGGCGTACCACGAGTTCGTCGACGATCCCTCGTACGCGACGTCGCTGCCGCTCATCGCGACGCATCCGCGCGTCGTCGTGTCGCGCACCTTCTCGAAGATCTACGGCATCGCCGGGATGCGCGCCGGCTATGCGTTCGGGCAACCGGCGACGCTCGCGCGCATGAACGCGCTGCGCCTGCCGAACGGCATCGGCGGGCTGACGCAGGCGGCGGCGATCGCCGCGCTCGGCGACCCGGCGCAGGTCGAGAAGGAGGCGCGCCTCAATCGCGAAGCGCTGCTCTTCACGACGAGGTTCTTCCGCGACGCCGGCTACGACGTCGTGCCGTCGCAAGCGAACTTCGTGCTCGTGCACATCCGGCGCGACGCGAACGAGTTCAGGACCGCGGCGCGTGCCGCTGGCGTCGCGGTCGGGCGCGCGTTCCCGCCGCTGACGAACCACACGCGTATCTCGATCGGGACGATGGATGAGATGCGGCGGGCGACGGGGATCCTGCGGAGGGTGCTCGCGTGAGAGCGGCACGCGCGTTCGGCGCGGTCACCGCGGTGGCAGCGCTCACGACTCTTGTACCGCCAGGACTCGCCGCGCAGGCCACCGCACAGATGGCGCAGAGTCGATCGACCGGCTCACGCAGCGGGGACTGCCAACTCGGACGCGGCTTCGAATGCAGCTACGAGGCGAAGACGCGACGCGCCGAGGACGGCGCCGAGTCGATTGCGCTGGAGGTCGTGGTCGTCTGGCGACTGCCGGAGAACGAAGGACGTCCGAGTGCACGGATGGCGGATTCGGCGGTCCTCAGGGCATATCGCGCGTTCGCGCAGGCCGTCGAGGATCAGGGCCGCTCCTTCGGCGGCGGCGTGGTTGGCTCGTACTGGACGGCCGTCGTGAGGCCGGGGATGCGTCGGATGTGGGACTGGGAGCCAGGGAAGCCGTTCCCACCGGACTCACTCTGGGTCGCCGACAGTGCGTTCGAGGTTCCGAGCACCGACTCGATGCTCGTGATCCTGGTCGATGGCGCCTACACGCCAGACGGACCAGCGCCGCGCATCCACCGCGTGGTGCGGCGACCATCGGAGTGGCGCGAGACCGGCGCCAAGCAGTGGACGAACGGCGACACCACGTTCATGGTCCGCCCGCGTCGGGCGCGCTCGAGAGATCGCGAGGATCTCCTCGCCATCCCCGAGGTCCGCGCCTTCGTCGAGCGTCCACGATCCCCCTGACGTCCCGCACGGAATTCCCCCGACGCCCGACCCTCGCGCAGCGGGGTATGCTCCGGTAGCCACACGCACGGACCGGAGCAGCCATGGAGCAGGGATTCGCCACGCGCGCCGTGCACGCGGGCCGCGAGGACTTCACCGAGCTCGGCGTGCACGCACCGCCGCTCGATCTCTCGTCGACCTACCCGACGCCGGACCTCGACGCCGCGGCGCGGTCGTTCGACGCACTCGTCGCCGGTGATGCGCCGCGCGGGAACAACGTCTACCAGCGCCTTTTCAATCCGACGACCGACCGCTTCGAGCGCGCGCTCGCGGCGCTCGAGGAGACCGAGGACGCGGCCGCGTTCGCGTCGGGCATGGCGGCGATGTCCGCCGTCCTCCTCGCGGCGAAGTCACGCGGCACGCACGTCGTCGCGGTACGCCCGCTCTACGGCACGTCGGACCACCTCATCGACTCCGGACTGCTCGGACTCCGTGTGACGTGGGCACGCGAGCACGAAGTACGCGACGCGATCACGCCGGAGACGGCGCTCGTCGCCATCGAGTCGCCGGCGAACCCGACGCTCGACCTCATCGACATCGCCGGCGTCGTGCGACAGGCGGGACACGTGCCGGTGCTCGTGGATTCGACGTTCGCGACGCCGGTGCTCCAGCGCCCGATCACGCTCGGCGCCTCGTTCGTGCTGCACAGCGCGACGAAGTTCCTCGGCGGGCACGGCGACGTGCTCGCCGGCGTCGTCGCCGGGCCGCACGCGCTCATCCGCGACGTGAAGCACGTCCGCGCCGCGACCGGCGGATTGCTGCATCCGCTCGGCAGCTACCTCCTGCATCGCGGCCTGCCGACGCTCCCGCTGCGCGTGCTCCGTGCGCAGGCGACGGCGCAGGTCCTGGCCGAGCGACTCGCTGAGGATGCGCGCATCGCGCGCGTTCTGTATCCGGGACTCGCTGGCCAGGATCCGCGTGGCCTCGTCGGCGTGGGCGCCCAGATGTCCGGCCCCGGCAGCGTCCTCAGCTTCGAGCTCGCGAACGGCGAACGCGACGTGCTGCACGCCTTCATCGGTGCGCTGCGGCTCATCACGCCGGCCGTGAGCCTCGGCTCCACCGATTCGCTGATCCAACCGCCGGCGACGCTCACGCATCGCGTCGTCGACGAGCAGGCGCGCGCGTCCTCGGGGATCACGTCGGGCCTCATCCGCCTCAGCGTCGGACTCGAGGACGCGCGCGACCTCTGGCGCGACCTCGACCAGGCGCTCGGCGTGGTGCCCGCGCGCGCGCCGGTGCATACTGCGGAGATGGCATTCTCCGCGGACCGTGACCGCCGCTAGCGACCACATCGCGCGGCCGAACCGTCCCCGTTGGGACGACGATGACTGGCCCGGCCTCCCGTCGCTCGCCCGCGACGTGACGGCCGAGCTCTGCGTCGTCGGGCTCGGCGGCACGGGACTCTCGTGCATCGCCGAAGCGCTCGCGCTCGGTGCGAAGTCCGTCATCGGCATCGATGCGCGCGACGTCGCGGGCGGCGCCGCCGGCCGCAATGGCGGCTTCCTGCTGGCCGGCACGCACGACTTCCACCACGATGCGGTCCGCACGCTTGGCCGCTCGCGCGCGGTCGCGATCACGCGCCTCACGTTCGAGGAGATCGATCGCATCGCGCGCGAGGCGCCGGGCACGGTGCGCTTCCCCGGTTCGCTGCGCATCGCGGCGTCGGATGAGGAACTCGAGGATTGCGAGCGGCAGTTCGAGCAGATGCGCGCCGACGATCTCGAGGTGGAGCACTACGACGGGCCAGAGGGCCGCGGCCTGCTCATTCCGAAGGAGGCCGTGTTCCATCCGATGCGGCGCTGCCATGCGCTCGCGGCGCGGACGCTCGAGCGCGGCGCACACCTCTACGGCGGGACGACCGCCGTCGAGCTCGAGACCGGGCGCGTGCGGACCTCCGGTGGCACGATCACCGCGCGGCATGTCGTCGTCGCGGTCGACGGTCGGCTCGAGTCACTCGTCCCGTCGCTCGGCGCCGACGTGCGGACCGCGCGACTCCAGATGCTCGCGACCGCACCCGCGCCGGAGGTCTCGTACCCGCGCGCGGTCTACAAGCGCTATGGCTACGACTACTGGCAGCAGCTTCCCGACGGCACGGTGGTGCTCGGCGGCGGCCGCGACCAGACGCCCGAGACGGAGTGGACGCTCGATGACACGCCGAGCGCGACGATCCAGGACTACCTCACGCGCACGCTGCGCGAGGACCTCGGGGTGCGCGCCGACGTGACGCACCGGTGGGCGGCGTCGGTGTCGTACACGGAGACGGGACTGCCGGTGTTCCGCGAGATGGGTGATGGCCTCACCGTGCTCGGCGGGTATAGCGGCACCGGCAACGTCATCGGCGCGCTGCTCGGGCGCGCGGCGGCGCAGCGCGCGCTCACGGGACGCTCCGCGATCCTCGACACGTTCGGCTACTGATGCGCTGGGACCGCCCACCGATGCTCGATGCGGCGATCACGCTGCCGGCGTGGGTCGCCGAGGCGGTCGACTTCTCGCGTGCCTACGCGACCGACGAGGACCGCATGCGTCTCGCGATCGCGCTCGCGCGCGAGAACGTGGAGCGACGGACCGGGGGACCGTTCGGCGCGGCGATCTTCGAGCGAGAGAGCGGCTTACTCGTGTCCGTCGGCGTGAACTCCGTCGTGCGGCTCAACAACAGCACGGCGCACGCCGAGATGGTCGCGTTCCAGCTCGCCCAGAGACGCGTCGCCTCGTTCACGCTCGCGGAGGACGCCGCCGGCCGGCCGGCGCATGAGCTGGTGACATCATGTGCGCCGTGCGCGATGTGCCTCGGCGCGGCGCTCTGGAGCGGCGTCACGCGCGTCGTCTGCGGCGCGGGCCGCGAGGACGCCGAGCGCCTCGAGTTCGACGAGGGTCCGGTGTTCGCCGAGTCGTACGCGTACCTCGAGGCGCGCGGCGTCGAGGTCGTGCACGGCGTGCTGCGCGCCGAGGCGTGCGAGGCGCTGAACCGGTATCGCGAGCTCGGCGGCGACGTGTATAACGGCTGATGGGAGATGGGAGACGTGAGATACCCCCTCACATCTTCCCTCTCCCATCGCCCATCACGTGAACCGTCTGCGTCGGATACGCGAACGCCGCCCCGTTCCGCTCCACGATCTCCATCACGCCGAGCAGGATCTCCTCGCGCAGTTCGCCGAACTCGTCGGCGCTCGTCGTCGAGAGCCAGCAGAGCACCTCGATGTCGAGCGACGACGCGCCGAACCGGATGAAGCGCACGTTCGCCTTCTCCTGCCACGTCTTGGGGTGCGCCGCGACATACGATCGCAGGTCGTCGCGGATCTTGCGCACCTGCGCCGAGGTCAATCCGTACTCGAGACCGATCGTGAACTGGAGCGCCATGCGGTCGCGCTGCCCGAAGTTCTCCGACTGGCTCTCGGCCAGCACGCCGTTCGGGATGCTGACGAGCGTGCGGCCGAGCGTGCGGATGCGCGTCGAGCGCAGACCGATCTCCTCGATGCCGCCGGACACGCCATTGACCGTCACCCAATCGCCGACGCGGAACGGCTGGTCGACGCCGATCGACACCGAGCCGAAGAAGTGCTCGAGCGACTTCTGCGCGCCGAGCGCGACGGCGATGCCGCCGATGCCGAGGCCGGCGAGGATCGTCGCGACCGGGTAACCGAACGTCGCGACGACCGTGAGCAGCCCGACGACCATCACGAGCACGCGCGCGATGCGACCGCCGAACGGGATCAGCGTGCGCAGCGATGGGTTGCGCGTCGCCCACTCGCTGCGCGGCAGCGCGTCCTGGAAGACGTCGATCGCGCGGACGAAGAGCCAGAAGACCGCGACGACGGCGATCGCGCGCTGGAGGTCGACGATGAAGCCGTGCGCCGCCGGCCCGAGGGCGATCCAGTGCAGGAGTACGCGGAACGCGGCGAGCGCCCAGAGCAGCATGATCGGTCCGCGCGCCGAGGCGACGAGCGCATCATCGAGCTCGGTCTTCGTGCCCGAGACGGCCTTCCGCACGAGCCACTGCGTCGGCGCAGCGAGGAGCCAGCCGACGAGCACGCCGACAAGGATGACCGTCAGCAAGCCGACCCATTGCCACCAGAGGATCCCGAACGGCCCCTCGGCGAGCAGCGGGCGCGGGAGATGCGCGCGGATCCATCCGTCCGGCAACTCGCCATAGAGCTGGTCGACGAGCACGATCGCGCTGCCGGCGAAGACCCACCGCGCCTCACCGGAGCTCACGCGGCGCGCGAGGAAGATCGGGTGCTGCCGGCCATCCTTCCCCGGGATCTCGCCGAGCAATTCACGATCGGGATGCAAGCCGTCGATGGTGTCGCCGATCGCGAGTGGCGAGAGCGCCTCGAGGTCGATCGCGAGGTGCGTGTCGAGCACGGCGGTGAGCCGGCGCGCGAGCTCGGTGCCGCGCTCGTCGACGAACGGGGCGAGCGGGTCGAGCCAATGCGCCGCGCGTTCGAAATCCCCTTCACGCGCCGCCTGGAGGAAGCCCGCGATCGACGCACGCGGCGACGCCGGTTCGATGCGGACCCTCGCGCTGTCCGCGGCGCGGGTCGTGTCACCCTGCGCGGTGGCGTCCTGCGGCGCAGGGAGGGCACTGGCTCCCGCCGACGGAAAAGCCGCGAGCGCGGCGAGCGCGAGCACTGGCGTAAGCACGTGTGCGCGGCGAACCCTCACGCGCGGGATGACCATGGCGGCCCGGGAGAGAAGGGTGGTCGTCATGTCACCCAGTATACTTCATGGGACTCTCACCACACCCCCTAGCGGTGAATTCGCGATGACCCAACCGGGCACGAAGGACCCACGCGCCGTCCCCCACCTCGCGGATCCGGACAAGAACCCGTCGTTCACGCGCGGCGTCTTCGAGGGCGATCTGCTCGAGGACCTCGTTTTCCCCTTCCCCGAGCCGACGCCCGAGGAGAAGGAGTCGCTCGCGGCGATCCTCGATGCGTTCCGCAGTTGGGCCGCCGAGACGGTCGATCCGGCGAAGCTCGACCACGACGGCAAGTTCCCCGACGAGGTCCGCCAAGGCATGGCCGAGCTCGGCCTCATGGGCCTCAACATCCCCGAGGCGTACGGCGGCTTCGGCGCGTCGGCGATGGTGTTCAATCGCGTCTTCGGCGAGATCGGCGCGACCGATGCCGCGCTCGCCGTCTACTTCGGCGCACACCAGAGCATCGGCATCAAGGGGATCATCCTCTTCGGCACCGAGGAGCAGAAGCAGCGCTGGCTGCCCCGATGCGCGAGCGGCGAGCTCATCGGCGCGTTCTGCCTCACCGAACCCGGCTCGGGTTCCGACGCGCAGGCGATGCGGACGACCGCGACGCCGAGCGAGGACGGGAAGGCCTACACGCTCAACGGCACGAAGATCTGGATCTCGAACGCCGGCTACGCCGGGGTGATGACCGTCTTCGCGAAGGTCCCGGTCGAGATCGACGGCAAGGCGAAGCAGCGCGTGACGGCGTTCATCGTCGACGCGAAGGCCCCCGGCATCTCGCTCGGCAAGGTCGAGGAGAAGATGGGCATCAAGGCGAGTGACACGCGCACCGTGACGTTCGAGAACGTGCGCGTGCCGGTCGAGGACCGGCTCGGTGACGTCGGCGCCGGCTTCAAGATCGCGCTCGAGATCCTGAACTCGGGGCGCCTCGGCCTCTCGGCGGGGTCGTCACGCGGCACGCGCGCGATGATGAAGCACGCGCTCGAGTACGCGCGGCAGCGCGAGCAGTTCGGCCGCCCGATCGGCTCGTTCGGCATGATCCGCCGCAAGTTCGCGATGGCCGCCGCCGAGTGTTACGCGGCGGACGCGGGCTGGATGCTCTGCGCCGGCATGGTCGATCGCGGCGGCGTCGACTTCTCGCTCGAGACGGCGGCGTGCAAGGTGTTCGCGTCGGAGCTCGCGTTCCGCACCGCGACCGATTGCCAGCAGATCGCCGGCGGCATCGGGTACTCGAAGGAGTACCCGTACGAGCGGTTCGTGCGCGACTCGCGCATCAACCTGATCTTCGAGGGGACGAACGAGATCCTGCGCGCGCTGATCGCGCTCATGGGACTCCAGCAGCCCGGCGAGGAGCTCAAGAAAGTCGGCCAGGCATTCAAGGACCCGCTGCATTCGATCGGCGCGATCTCGAGCTATCTCACGGGCCGGGTGAAGCGGACGCTCGTGAAGAACAAGTTCACGAAGGTGCACGAGGCGCTCGAGGACGAGGCCGACATGCTCGAGCAGGTCGTGCACCAGCTCGCGCTCGCCGTCGAGAAGGCGCTCATCGAGCATGGCAAGGGGATCATCGAGAAGCAGATGATCCAGGAACGCATGGCGAACGCGGCGATCGACATCTATCTGGCGACCGCTGTCCTCTCTCGCGTGACTTCGGTGATCGAGCGAAAGGGCCTCGATGCCGCCGCCGAGGATCTCGACAACGCGCGGATCTTCATCCCGATGGCGATGCGCCGCGCGCGGCGGCAGGTACGGGGCATCGAGCGGAACCAGGATGATCGCCTGGAGGCGTTGGCGGAGAGGGCGTTGGAGCGGGGGGATCTCACCGTGCCCACTCCGACGGATGCGTGATGCGGGAGACCGCTACGGCGGTCCGTGGTGCGGGGGGGTGTTGCTCGATGCCTGATACGTACGGGGTGCGCGATGAGTGAAACGGATGCTTGATGCTTGGATAGGGACGCTTCCCAGCCCGAGCATCAGGCATCCGTTTCACTTAACACGCATTACCCCCGTACCCGGCATCCCCAACCGCCCCCCGAACCACGGACCGCCGTAGCCGTCGACCGCCGTAGCCGTTCCCCGTATCGCGGTCAGTTAGCTTGATAGCACTGTGACCCTGATCTCCTGCTCCGACGTCAGCATCACCTACGGCGCCACCACCCTCCTGAAGGGCATCACCTTCACTGTCGGTGAGCGCGACCGCTGGGGCATCGTCGGCCGAAATGGCTCGGGCAAGACCTCCCTCTTCCGCATCCTGACCGGTGCGATGCAGCCCACGACCGGCAGCGTCGCGCGGAGGCCGGGCCTCCGGCACGCATTGCTCGACCAGCATCGCGCGTTCGAGGGCGTGCGCACCGTCTGGGACGCCGCGGCGACGTCGTTCCGTGAAGTGATCGAGCTCGAGCAGTCGCTGGCCGAGCAGGCGGCGACGCTCGCCGACCTCGGCGAGGGGACACCCGACTCCGTGCTCGAGAGGTTCGGGCGCGATCAGGAGCGTTTCGCCGACATGGGCGGCTATACGTTCCACGCCCGCGTCGACGCCGTGCTCCAAGGCCTCGGGTTCGACGCCGAGGAGTCGAAGACGCGCGACATCAGGTCGCTGAGCGGCGGCGAGCGCGGGCGCGTCGGACTCGCCGCACAGCTCATCGCGCCGGCCGAGCTGCTGTTGCTCGACGAGCCGACGAACCACCTCGACCTCGACACGACGACCTGGCTGCAGGACTGGCTCAAGGAGTGTGACGAGACGGTCATCGTCATCAGCCACGACCGCGCGTTCCTCGACGTCGTCGCCGACCACATCCTCCACCTCGAGGGCGGCTCCGGCGAGACCTACCGCGGCGGCTACTCGAGCTTCGTGGAGCAGCGCGCTGAACGCCGCCTCACGCGCGATCGCGAGGTCGAGCGGCAGCGCAAGATGATCGCGAAGGAGGAGGAGTACATCCGCCGTAACATCGCCGGCGTGAACACCGCGCAGGCGAAGGGGCGTCGCAAGCGGCTCGAGCGCCTGCCGCGCCTCACGCCGCCGCCGGGCGCCGAGGGTGCGATGTCGCTGCGCCTCGAGATCGGTGAGCGCGGCGGCGACCGCGTCTTGAGCGCCGATCGCCTCACCGTGACCGTCGAAGGCCGCACGCTGGTGAGGGAGTTCACTGGCGTCGCGCAGCGCGGCGACACGATCGCGCTCGTCGGCCCGAACGGCGCCGGCAAGTCGACGTTGATCGCGACGCTGCTCGGCCATCGCGCGCCGGCGAGCGGCGAGGCGAAGGTCGGCGGCTCGGTGCAGCCGGCGTGGTTCCGCCAGGATCTGGCTGATCTTCCGCTCGACAAGACGATCTACGGCGCGATCGAGGACCTGCGCCCGCTCTGGAGCCGCGGCGCGATCCAGAACCACCTCGGCGCGTTCGGGTTCAGCGGCCAGGAGGTCATGCGCGGCATCGCGACGCTCTCCGGCGGCGAGCGGGCGCGCATGGCGCTCGCGATCATCACGCTCGCGAAGGCGAACCTCCTCGTGCTCGACGAGCCGACGAACCACCTCGACGTCGAGAGCATCGAGGCGATCGAGGACGCGCTCGAAGAGTACGAGGGCACGGTGCTGCTCGTGAGCCACGACCGTGCGTTCCTGCGCGAGCTCGCGACGCGCGTCTGGGCATTCGACGGCACGCGCATCGAGGATTTCGACGGGACGTTCGTCGAGTGGGAGCAGTTCAAGGCCGATCGCGCCGCACGCGTGGCGCGCGCCGAGGCCGACGCCGCGCAGCAGCGGCGCGCGCAGGAGCAGCGCAAGGCGAAGAAGGCGGACCCGCCGCGCGATGACGATCAGGCCGCGAAGCGCGCGCGCAAGCGCGCCGCCGAGGAGGCCGAGCAGGCCGTCGCGCGCATCGAGGCGCGCATCGCCGAGATCGAGGGCCAGCTCGCGGACCCGGAGTTGTACGACGGCACGCCCGAGGGCGCGCGCACCGCCGGACGGCTCGACCAGGAACTCGCACGGGCGCGGATGGAACTCGACGCCGCGATGGCGGCGTGGGCGGAGTTGGCGAGCTAGCGCGTCGGCAGGTCCACGCGGTACTCGAGCACCGTCAGCACACCTTCGTCGTCAAGAGTCGACGCGAGTATCCGCGCGGCATTCGCTCGATGCATCACGATGCCTCGGGGAAGCCTGACGATCCCGATGAGCTGCGCACGCCGGTCGAAGACGTCGATCGCGGCGGAATCGCCGTCTGCCACCTGGCGCTGGACCCAGAGTCGGCCGTCGTCGTCGTGAACGAGGCTGCGGCCGAGGAACCAGCGCTTGAAGGCGTTCTGTCGCGCGGATTCGCGGAACCGCACCTCGCCGGGGCCATCACCCTTGCGGGCGACCGGCCGATGCTGCGACCCGTCCCACCTCACGAGTACGATCGACGAGCCACCCTCGATGGCGGCGACGAACGTCGAGTCCGTTGCCCACTCGAT
>CAYSAR010000027.1:0-16402 GCA_964428985.1 uncultured Gemmatimonadaceae bacterium
ACCCCTGACCTCTGCAGTGCGATTGCAGCGCTCTCCCAGCTGAGCTACAGCCCCGCATCGCGCGCCGGTCGGGTCCCCGTCCTGCGGTACGTACACAAGACGAACCGACTTCGTTCCGGTCACGCATACGGCCCCGCCTGATGCTGCCTGACGGGGCCGCCGATGCACGTAACATAGTGGGAGCATGGAGGGAACGCCACCCCTGCGCGGTATACTTAGGCGTGTCCATCCTCCCCACGCCCCTCGAGGTTCGGCGCGCCGCACAAGGGATCGCCGCGCTCGCACGTCGCACGCCGATGCGTCGCTCGGGCAAGCTCTCCGCGCTCGTGGGCGGCGACGTCCACCTGAAGCTCGAGACGGATCAGGTCGGCGGTTCCTTCAAGCTGCGCGGCGCCTTCAACGCGATGCTCGCCCTCTCCGCCGAGGCGCGCGCGATCGGCGTCGTTACGTCGTCGGCAGGCAATCACGGCCTCGGCGTCGCCATTGCCGCCGAGCACCTCGGTGTCCGCACGACGGTGTTCCTGCCGTACACGGCACCGGTCGTGAAGCGCGCCGCGATCGCCGCGCATGGCGTGCAGGTCGAATCGACGCAACCGACGTACGACGCGGCCGAGGCCGCGGCACGCGTCTTCGCGCGCGAGACCGGCGCGACGTTCATCAGTCCGTGCACGGGCCGCCCGCTCCTCGCCGGCGCCGGCACGATCGCGATGGAGATCCTCGAGGACGTGCCCTCGGTCGGCACGATCGTCGTGCCCGTCGGCGGCGGCGGACTCGCCGGCGGGATCGGTGGCTATGTGCGCGGCACGGCGGGCGGCGTCCGCATCGTCGGTGCGCAGAGCGAGGTGACGAACGCGATGGACATCGCGCTGCGCACGGGCCAGCCGGCGACGGTCCCTGACCGCCCCACGCTCGCCGACGGACTCGCCGGCCTCGTTGACGCCGAGATGCTCGAGCAGGCGCGCGAGTCACTCGACGCGATGACGACGGTGTCGGAGGCGGAGATCGCCGATGCGATCCGCTGGCTCCACCGCGAGGAGGCGCTCACCGTCGAGGGATCCGCCGCTGTCGGCATCGCCGCCTTGCTGACAGGGAAGCTGCGGCCGAAGGTGTTCCCGGTGGTGGTGGTCGTGACGGGAGGGAACATCGATCGGGGGAAGTTCGAGGCCCTCATCGCTGCGGGAGGAGGGACACGGGGCTAGGGGACAAGCCCGGCGACGCGAGTCGCGGGGAGTGGTGCTTGGTGCACGATGCGAGGACCAACGGTCTTCCTCGCATAATGCACCAAGCACCACTCCCCGCGACTCGCGTCGTAGTGCAGCTTCCTACACTCATCCTCCCGCACCCGTGAGCCTCAGCCTTCGCTTCCTCGGCACCTCCGCGAGCCGCCCCACCGTCGAACGTGGCCTCTCGTCCACCGCGCTCGTGCGCGAGGGGGAGACGATGCTGTTCGACTGCGGCGAGGGGACGCAGCGGCAGATGATGCGCTACGGCGTGGGATTCACTCTCCATGACATCTTCTTCACGCACGTCCAGACTGATCACTTCCTCGGCGTGCTGGGGCTGCTCAAGACGCTCGCGCTCCAGGGCCGCACCGAGGAGATGCGCCTCTGGGGACCGCGCGGCGCGGCGTCGCTCTTCCGACGCGCCGAGGGACTCGGCACCGAGCGCCTGACGTTCGAGCTCAAGGTGAACGAGCTCGAGCCCGGCGCCGAGGTGAAGCGCAAGGACTACGACATCCGCGCGTTCGGCGTCGACCATCGCAATGGCGCGGCGCTCGGCTTCGCCCTCGTCGAGCATGAGCGTCGGGGGCGGTTCGATCCCGACCACGCGCGCGAACTCGGCGTCCCCGAAGGGCCGCTCTGGGGCCGCATCCACAAGGGCGAGGACATCACGCTCGACGATGGGCGCGTGATCCGGCACGACGAACTCGTCGGACCGACGCGCTCGGGTCGCACCGTCGTGATCACCGGGGACACGCGGCCGTGCAAGGCGACGATCGAAGCCGCGATGGGTGCGGACCTCCTCGTGCACGAAGCGACGTTCAGCGACGAGGAGGCGGCGCGCGCGGTGGAGACCGCGCACTCGACGGCGCGCGAGGCGGCGCAGGTCGCGCGCATGGCCGGCGTCCGCGTGCTCGCGCTCACGCACTTCAGCGCGCGCTTCTCGCGCGACCCGAGCGACCTCGGCCGCGAGGCGCGCGCGGAGTTCAGCGGCGAGGTCGTGCTCGCGAAGGACGGGATGGAGATCGAGGTCCCGTTCCGGGACTGATCCCCGCTCAGATCGGCTGGCGCCCCGCGAACCCCGCGTCGAGCTCGTGCCAGTGCGCGACGCGCGGCTCGCCGCGCATCCAGCAGAGATACACCGGGCGCCCGTCGCGCTCGCCGGGGAAATCGAGCAACCCCGTCTCCGGCGACTTGCACTCGACACCGAGCTCCGCGAGTTCCCCGATGAATCCCTCGATGTCGCGCGCGGCGCGCAACACTTCCTGCTCGAGCCGCGCGGCCTCGGCGTCCTCGGCTGCGTCCTGGCTGCGGCGCGTCGTCGCGACCTCGAACTCACCGACGAGCGCCTGCCACTCGGCGTAGCGCTGGACGAGGTCGTCGGCGATGCGGCGCACGAGCGGGAGCGCCCGATTGGCGCGCTCGACCGTCCACGGGAGCGTGCCGGTTGACGGGGTCATGGCAGGTAAGCTAGCCGCATCGGCGCCCGCGCCGCAGGGGGCGCGCGCACGATGCGCGCATCGGGACCGAGGAACGCGGCGTCATTGAAGGTCCGCATGAGCGCGGCGCGTGTCCCCGGCGGGAGCGAGTCACCGAGCCACATGACGCGCAGCACGGGCGACGGGACCGAGCCGAGCCGCCATTCGGCATCGAAGCGATCGCGCAGCAGGAACGTCGAACGGCCCGCGACCGGCGCGCCGTCGCGCGCGACGAGCGAGAAGTGCTCACGTCGCCACGTGCGCTCCCCCGCCTCACCGAGCTCGGCGACGCCTTCGCGCACCTCGGCCCACGCGGCCGGCTCCTCGATCGCGATGGCGTCAAGCTCGAAGCTCCGTCCCGTGTTCCGCGCCGCGGACTGGGTGATCGCGAAGCGGACGACCGGCGCGCGCGCCTCGACGCCGAGCGTGAAGCTGCGCGGATCGAACCCGAGGCGGTCGAGCTCGTCGCGCAGCTCGCTCGGTCGACCCTCGACGCCGGCGGCGAGGGAATCACGCACCGTGCGCCATCCGGCGCGCCCCAGCGCGATGACCCGTCGCGCCTCGTCGGCCCCGACCAGCGTCTCGAGCGTGACCGGCGCGCCGGTCCGGAGGTCGAGGACGCCGCGGCGCGAGCCGTGCGCCGACATGCCACCGATGACGTCGATGTCGGTGCGGTACTCGAACGAGAGATAGGGACCGTGCACCGCGAGCACGATCACCTCGGCCGTCGCGATCGTGCGCGGGTTCGCGCTCCCCGATTCGTCCTCGGCGAGCGGACGCTCGTCGGGGTTCGCGGCCGCGTAGGCGCGCGCGAGCACCGGGATCAGCGTGTCGGTGAAGAGCACCATCGAGTCGCCCGAGACGAGGTCGCGCTTCACGAGGCGCTGGCCGACATAGACCGCGTCGTAGAACGAATGGTCGACGTCGGTCAGGTAGAGTTCGGCCAACCGCCCGTCGACGAGTGCGAGCGAGAGCGGCGCCCCGCGCACGCGGATGCCCTCGTCATCGGAGCGGACCCAGAACGACGAGTCGGCGGCGGCGATGACGAACTCGGCGCGTGGTGCCGGCGAGCGGACCTCGACGCGCTCGCAGGCCACGATCGACGCGACGAGCATCGCGCCCCCGAACGCGGTCCGCGGGACGATCCCGTTCGCGCGCCTCGCGAGCCGCCTCACCGGCGAGCGCTCACCTCGCGCACTCCTTCGACGAGACGATCGACCTCGTCGGCGATGGTGTAGCACGCCGCGCCGGCGCGCACCAACCCCTCGCGCGCGAGCCCGAGCCGCTCGACCACCGTCGTCGCGTAGAAGTCGCCATGACTCGTGAAGACGCCGCGCGACGCGAGCGCGCACGTGACCGCCTCGCTGTCGTGACCGCGCACGGTGAACGCGACCGTCGGCGTGCGTGGCGCGCCGGGCGGTGGACCGTACAGCGTCACGCCGTCGATCGCGCCGAGCCCTTCCCAGAGTCGCGCGAACAACGAACTGCCGTGCGCGTGCAGCGCGTCGAAGGCGCCACGCAGCCGTTCGCGTCGCGTGCTCCCTTCCCCGAGCGAGGCGAGGAAGTCCACCGCCGCCGCGGCGCCGACGATGCCTTCGTGGTTCTGCGTGCCGGTCTCGAGGCGTTCGGGTGACCAGTCGGGCGCCGGCTCGAGGCGCGGGACGTCGAGCCCCGCGACCAGGTCCTCCCGCCCGAAGATCACACCGACATGCGGTCCGTAGAACTTGTACGGCGAGCAGCCGAGGAAGTCGCAGCCGATCGCTCGCACGTCGACGAGGGCGTGCGGCGCGTAGTGCACCGCGTCGACGAACGTGAGCGCGCCCGCCTCGCGCGCGATCCGCACGACCCGCGCGACGTCGGTGATGGTGCCGAGCGCGTTCGACGCCGCGCCGACGGCGACGAGCCGCGTGCGCGGCGTGATCGCCGCGCGCAGCGAGTCGAGGTCGAGCGTCCCGGTCGCCGCATCGAGGCGCGCCTGGCGCACGGTGATGCCGCGATCGCGCTCGAGCGCGCGCCAGGGCGCGACGTTCGCGTGGTGGTCGAGCTCGGTGATGACGACCTCGTCGCCCCGCCCCCACGCGCGACCGAGCGCGCGCGCGAGATGGAAGGTCCCGGTCGTCATGTTGTTCGCGAACGCGACCTCGGTCGGTGCGCACCCGAGGAAGTCGGCCATCGCCGCGCGCGAGGCGGCGAGCAAGGCGTCGGTCTCGGCGCTGGACGGATAGGCCCAGTGCGTGTTCGCGTTGTGATGGTAGAGGTAATCCGTCATCGCGCCGACGACGGCGCGCGGCACCTGCGTGCCGCCCGGACCATCGAAATACGCGACGGGGCGCGGACCGTCCGGCGTGGGATGCACGCGTTCGAGCGCAGGGAACTCCGCGCGCACCGCATCGAGGTCGAGCGCCGGTCGCGGTGACTCGATCGAGGTCACCCGCCGATCTCCGCCTTCGCGCGCGCCTCGAGCCACTTCACGATCTCGACATGATCGGCCTGGGCGCCCATCGCGCGATGCGCCTCGGCGAAGAGCCGCGAGGTGAGCTCGAGCAAGGGGGCTTCCACCTCCTGCTCCGCCGCGACGAGCCGCGCGATGTTGACGTCCTTGTCGAGCAGCGCGAGCCGGAACGTGCGTGGGAACGCGCGCGTGAGCACGCGTTCGGGGAAGAGGTTCATCGAGGCGTTCGAGCGGCCGCTCGAGGTGTTGATGACCTCGAGCGCGAGCGCGGGGTCAACGCCCGATTTCACGAGGGCGAGCAAGCCCTCGGCGGTGCCGATGATATGCATCGCGAGCAGTGCGTTGTTCACCGCCTTCACGGCGTCACCGGCGCCGATCGGACCGCAGTGCACGATCCTCTGGCCGAACGCCTCGAGCACCGGCCGCGCGCGTTCGAGCACGTCCGCGTCACCACCGACCATGACCGTGAGCGTGCCCGCGACGGCCCCGGCCGTGCCGCCGGAGACGGGCGCATCGATGAAGCCGATGCCCTGCTCGGCGAGTCGCGCCGCGATGCGGCGCGAGGTCGCGGGATCGCCGGAGGTGCAGTCGACGAGCGTGGAGCCGGGCGCCATCGCGGCGAGGAGGCCATCACTCCCGTCGAGCAGTCCTTCGACGTCGGCGGAGACGGGAAGGCAGGTGACGACGACCTGGGCGTCCCTCGCCGCGTCGGCGGGCGTGCGGGCATGCCGCGCGGCGGTGGCGGCGGCGAACTCCGCCGCCCGATCGGCGGTGCGATTCCAGACGGCGAGGGTGAATGGACCATCCGGCTTCGCGAGATGGCGGGCCATCGGCGCGCCGATCGCGCCCAGCCCGAGGAAGGCGACGTTCATGTCGATGAAGATACATTCCGCCCATGCGCTTCGAAGTGCTGATCGGCGGGATGGTCGCGGTGCATGCACGGCATGCCGTCTTCACGGCGCTTGCCGGTGTCGAGGGCATCGTCCGTGCGGACGTCGAGCTTGGCCGCGCGACGCTCGAGTGTGCGCGAGAGGGTCAGTCCGCGCATGAGGTGGCGGCCGAGGTGCACGCCGTCCTTTCCGAGGCCGGGTTCACCGTCCTCGAACTACGCGAACTGCCCCGCCAGCTGCCGACGCTCTGACGGCCCAGCCAACAGAAGAGTGATGGAGAACACGAAGCGCCGGTGGATGCCCTTCACATCCCCCGACGCTTCGCGCCTTTGGTTCCCCCATCTTTCCCTTCAGTTGTCGACTTGAGGGACAGGGGGCCGGCCGGCCCCCCACCAGCACCGACCCGCACCCCGCTGCCTCTCAATGTCGTCCCTCTTACAACCCATCTGACACTGGGTACGGGGAAAGGGTTTCCCGGGTTTCAGGTGGGCACCGTGCTATGCGTCGAGTCCTGCTGGAAGACGACAGATGAAGGATCGGGAAGAGTCCCGGCGACACGAGTCACGCAGCTCCCCTACTCCACCTTCCCGTACCGTCAGTACGAGATCCAGTAGGACCCCTTGATCAGGAACGTGTTGTCCGACCTCGTCTTGAACAGATCCGCATAGTCGCGTCCGACGTCGAACGTGCCGGGATTCCGGTCGCCCTGGCCGCGACCCTGTTGCCAGACGAAGAAGAGCACCGAGCCGGGGCGGTACTCCCACCGCAGCACGGTGTTCGAGCGGAACTGCTTGAAGTTGAAGTCCTCGGGTGCGTTCAGCGCGTACGGCGTGAAGCGATCGGCGTAGCGGTCGGCACGCGGGTCGAGGATCTCGCGCGGGTCGCTGTACGAGCCGGCCGAGATGAACGGCTGCGCATACACCTGGAGCGACAGCGTCGGCGTCATCGTGTAGTCGATCCGCGCGGTCAGCGACGTCGTGCGCTGGTCGAGTCGCGCGAAGGCGTACGACGTGCCTCCCGGATCGTCAAAGTTGCCGTACCACTGCATGTCGTTGCGGAAGTTGCTCAGGTGGATGCCGAGGCTCGCCTGGAGCTGGCTCGCGACGCGGAAGCGTACGCTCGGGTCGATCCCCCAATCGCGCGTGCCGCCGACATCCTCCGGCATGAAGTAGCCCTGCACGACGACGCCGACCGGCGAACGGTTGTCGGTCTCGAAGCCGAGCCACGAACTCATGCGCTGCGTCTTCCGCACGGACGGCCCACCGCGTGACGCGCGATCGTCATAGACCTCGCCGAGATTGAACGCCTCGACGCCGCCCCAGAACCACCACTGGTTCGCGAACTGGCCGTTCAGGTTCATGTTCACGCCGCTCTGGAGCCGCTCGCCGTTCGTCGTCCAGTCGTTCCACTGGTTGAAGTTCAGGTAGAGCGTGCGGTAGACCCTCGTCGGCGTGACGAAGTTGAGGCCGAACCAGTTGCCGTTGTTGATGATGTCGGCGCGCGAGAGGAAGCCCGCGTCGTTGACCTCGTAGCCGGCGCTCGTGTGCGTCACGCCGGTGTTGAAGCGCGTGATGCCGCCCCCCGTCTTGCCGACGCCGGCGTTGATGCGCGTGCCGGACAGCGACGTCCGCGTCGGGTCGAGCGTGAGGCCCGAGCCGGGGCGCTGGTACTGGTGCACCGCGCTGCGCTGCGTCGAGAGGATCGCCGCCTCGCTGCCGGTGACGTGGCTGTACACCGCCGAGCCGCTCAGCTGGTAGTTGTTCGCCCAGAAGCGGTGGCGCCCGTCGACGCCGAGCGCATACGCGGCGGACCGCAGGTACTCGCGCGTGTCGTCGTCGAGCGAGCGGTTCGTCGCCGTCGCCATGAGGCCGACGCCGCTGTTGCCGTTGCGCAGGTCCTGGCTGAGCCGCGCGACCATGTAGTTCGTCTGCGGCTCGATCGTGCGACCGCTCGCGCCGGTCTCGCGCTCGGTGAACGCGTCGAGGAAACCGACGTTCAGGCCGCTCGCCGTCCGTCCGGTGAGCTTCGTCGCGCCGAGGATCGTGCTGTTGAGCGGGTTGTCCTGGTCGAAGTACGTCCCGCCGAGCTGCGGTGCGCGGCCGATGCGCCGCGAATAGAACAGGTTGTTCGCGAACGTGAAGATGCCGGCGCCTTCGAGGAAGAATGGGCGTCGCTCTTGGAAGAACTGCTCGAACGCCGTGAGGTTCAGCGTCGCCGGGTCGGCCTCGACCTGTCCGAAGTCGGGGTTGACCGTCGCGTCGAGCGTGAGGTTGCTCGTCACGCCGTACTTGAGGTCGGCGCCGAACGTGAAGCTCTGGTCACGGCCGAAGCGGCCGCCCGGTTCGGGGCGCGGCGCGTTCGTCGCGACGGTGTACGGCAGGATCTCGAGTCGTCGCGGCGTCTCGATGCCCTCGAACCCGCTCACCTCCCCCCACTGCGACACGAACCCCGTCTGGCTGCGCCGGTAGAGCGGCCACGAGATGCGCTCGTTGTGCCGCGCGATGTCGCGCCAGATCGCGAAGCCGAACGTGTGCGACTCTCCCTTCGGGAAGCGCAGCTGGCTGAACGGGATGCGATACTCGGCCGTCCAGCCGAGCGAGTCGATGCGCGTCACGACGTCCCAGACGCCGTCCCATGACGGATCCTCGTTGCCGTCATTCGAGATGTAGAAGTCTCGCTTCACCGCGACCGGGTTCACCGTGAAGCGGAAGCCCGTGCGCCGGTCACGATAGGAGTCGACCATGAGGTGGATCACGTCCGACTGCGTGCGCTGGTCGCGCCGCGAGAGCAGCGCCATGATCGAGTCGGGCGCGGGGTCGAACGCTCGCACGAACACGTAGAGATGGCGCGCGTCGTATCCGACGCGGGCCTCGGTGCGGTAGCGCGCCTCGGCGTCCTCCACCGGGTCGTGCTGCCGGAACTGCGTGATCGCCGGCGCGTCGCGCCAGAGGTCGTCGGTGTCGCGGCCATCGAGCACGGGCGGCGTCTCGGCGCGCGCGGCCGTGGCGGCGACCGCCGTCGGACGCGGTACGGCGCCGCGCGACGCCGATGCGGTGGCGATGGCAGGCAGCGTGCTCGGAGAAGGCGCCGGCGCCTGGGCGACGGTGGCTTGGAGGGCGAACGCGAACGTGAGCAGCATTGACGGTCCGGGTGGAGGTCCCGGTGGGGGAGTCGCGGATTCGACAACGCATGCGTCGCGACCGTTGCGGATGACCCTGTGAGGAACGCGTCAGCCTGTCTTTGGCCCATCCCTCGCGTTAGCTTCGTGTCACTTCGCCACGCACGAGAGAGGACCAAGGGGCGCGACGTGATGCACAGGCAACGCGATTCCGAGCGGTCGTTCGCCGCGTTGCTCGCGCCCGACATCGCTGAGCTGCTCGAGTCCGAGCCGTCGTCGATCGCGCTCGAGACCGAGGAGCTCCATCCGGCGGCGCTCGCCGAAGTGGCCGAGCAGATTCCGCGCGAACTGGTCCCGCGCCTCTTCTCCGCGCTGCCGGTGCCGCGCGCCGCCGAGGTGCTCGAGTACCTCGACGAGGAGCTGCGCACCGAGCTCCTCGAGGCGATGGACGCCGCCGAGGCCGCCGCGCTGCTCGCGCGCATGACGCCCGACGAGCGCGCCGACGTCATCGAGGAGATGGACGAGGAGGTCGCCGACGAGATCCTCGAGGCGATTCCCGAGCGCGAACGGGCCGAGACCGAGCGGCTGCTCCAGTACGAGCCCGACACCGCCGGCGGCCTCATGACGACCGAGTTCGTCTCGGTGCCGGCGTCGCAGACGGTCGAGGAGGCGCTCGCGGCCGTGCGCGCGATGGCGCGGGCCGGCCGGCGCGAGGCGATGAACACCGTGTACGCGGTCGACGCGCGCGGCGCGATCGCCGGCGTGCTCTCGCTGCGCGAGCTGCTCGCCGCGAAGGAAGGCACGCGCGTCGCCGACGCCGCGTGGACGGAGATCGTCACCGTCGGCGCCGGCGCCGACCGCGAGGAGGTCGCGCAGCTCACGAGCGACTACGGCCTCAATGCGGTGCCGGTCGTCGACGAGGAACGCCGCCTCCTCGGCGTCGTCACCGTCGACGACGTCATCACCGCGATCCAGGAGGAACAGACCGAGGACGTGCAGAAGTTCGGCGGCCTCGAGGCCCTCGAGGATCCGTATCTGCAGAGCTCCTTCTGGGACCTCCTGCGCAAGCGCACGCCGTGGCTGCTCGTGCTCTTCATCGGGCAGATGTTCACCGCGGCGGCGATGGGCTTCTTCGAGGACGAGATCACGAGTGCCGTCGTGCTCTCGCTCTTCATCCCGCTGATCATCAGCTCGGGCGGCAACTCGGGATCGCAGGCGACGTCGCTGATCATCCGCGCGATGGCGCTCCAGGAGGTCGGCGCGCGCGACTGGTTCCGCGTCATGCGCCGCGAACTCGCGCTGGGGCTCGCGCTCGGCACGCTGCTCGGCCTCGTCGGCGTGCTGCGCGTCGTCGCGTGGCAGTGGCTCGGGCTCTATTCGTACGGCGAGCACTACGTGGTCCTCGCGGCGACGGTCGGCGCGACCGTCGTTGGCGTCGTGCTCTTCGGCACGCTGACCGGCGCGATGCTCCCGTTCGTCCTGCGCCGCGCCGGCTTCGACCCCGCGAGCGCGTCGGCCCCGCTCGTCGCGACGCTCGTCGACGTGACCGGCGTCGTCCTCTACTTCACGATCGCCCTGGCCCTGCTGCGCGGAACGTTGTTGTGACGCACGCAGGACGCGCGTGACCGGCGCGGCGGCGCGCGAGCGGCGCGCGGCGCTGCTCGTCCTGGTCGGCGCGTGCGGGTTCGGCACGCTCTCGATCGGCACGGTGTTCGCGGCGCGCGAAGGCGTCGCGCTGCCGGCGCTCATGGCATGGCGCTACCTGCTCGCGACGCCGCTGTTGGTCCTCGCCGCCGGCGGCCTCGCGCGACTGCGCATGCCGTGGCAGCGCGCGGTCGCGCTGCTCGTGCTCGGCGGCGGTGGCCAGACCTTGGTCACGTGGCTCTCGCTCTCCGCGCTCGAGTGGCTGACGGCGGCATCGCTCGGGTTCCTCTTCTATACGTATCCGGCTTGGGTCGCCGTCTTCGCGGCGGTCACCGGCGCCGAGCGGCTGTCGCGGCTCCGGGTCGCCGCGCTCGCGATCGCGTTCGCCGGCATCACGCTCATGGTTGGGAACCCGTTCCGGTCGGCGATGCCGTTCGAGGGCGTCGCGCGGGCGCTCGGCGCGGCGGTGATCTACGCGCTCTACATCCCGCTGCTCCATCGCATGCGCGGCCCACACGACGCCTCGGTCGCGAGCGCCTACGTGATCGCCGGCGCCGGCGCGGTGTTCACGGCCATCTCGCTCGCCGGCGGCATCCTGTTCACCGGCATGGGCTGGGCGAGCTGGGGCGTCGCGATCCTGCTCGCCGGATTCAGCACGACACTCGCGTTCGTGACGTTCCTGCGGGGCCTCGAGGTGCTCGGCGCGGTCCGTGCAGCGATAATTTCCACCGTCGAGCCGTTCTGGACGACGCTGCTCGGTGCGCTGGTGCTCGGGCAGCGCGTCGGCGCGGCGACCGTCGCGGGCGGCGCATGCATCATCGGCGCGATCGTGCTGCTCCAACGACCGGCGATCCCGGCCGCCCCTCCCCCGGAGTGAGATGACCTCGAACCGTCCCGCGCGCCTCGACGCCTCGCAGCTCGCCCCGGGCACGCTGTATACGCTGCTCGCCGCCGCCGGCTTCGGTGCGGTCAGCATCCTCACGACGCTCGCGCTCGCGACCGGCGTCACGCTGTCCACGGTGCTCGCCTGGCGCTACACGCTCGCGGCGGTCGTCCTCGTCGTGTTCGTCGGGTCGCAGCAGTACAAGCGCATCCCGCCGAACGAGATGCTGCGCTTCGTGACGATCGGCGGCTTCGGGCAGGCGTTGCTCGTGTACCTCGCGCTGAGCTCGCTCGCCTACATCCCGGCGGCGACGCTCGCGTTCCTGTTCTATACGTATCCGGCGTGGGTCGCGCTCGTGCAATCCGTTCGCGGGGCGGAGCGGCTCGACGTGCGGCGCGCCGCGGCGCTCGGGCTCTCCTTCGCCGGCATCGTCGTCATGGTCGGCTTGCCCGGCGGCATCGGTGCGACGCGCCGGCCGCCGACGGCGAGCAGTGGCGCGGCGTCGCGCTCGCGCTCGCCGCGGCGATGGTCTACGGCGCGTACATCCCCGTCATGCGCGTCCTGCAGAAGGACCACCCCGTCGCGCCGACGTCGGCGTACTCGAAGATCGGCGCGGCGCTCGCGTTCCTCGTGCTGAGCGTGATCGATCAGAGCTTCACGTTCCGCCTGAGCGTCGAGGCGTGGGGCATCATCGCGGCGCTGACGATCGTGAGCACCGTGCTCCCGAGCGTCTTCTTCCTGATGGGACTGATCCGGCTCGGGCCGGTGCGCACGGCAATCGTCAGCACGGTCGAGCCGTTCCTGACGGCGTTGCTCGGCGTCGTCGTGCTCGGCCAGGCGTTGACGATGACGACGCTGCTCGGCGGCGCGCTGATCATCGCGGCGGTGGTGCTGCTCCAGTTCCGGCGCGACCGCGTCGCCTAGGCCCCGCGTCCTCGTCCGTCATCCATGTCCATCCGTCTCTTCGTCACCGGCGGCACGTTCGACAAGCAGTATGACGAGCTCAATGGCGCGCTCGCGTTCAAGGAGACGCACGTCCAGCACGTGCTCCAGCGCGGGCGCTGCAAGCTCGACATCGGCATCGAGGTGCTCATGCTTGTGGACAGCCTCGAGATGACCGACGCGCATCGCGCGCGCATCGTGGAGGCGTGCCGGAGCTGCGCCGAGCGGCGGATCGTCATCACGCACGGCACCGACACGATGGTCGACACGGCCCGCGCCCTCGCGGCGGCCGCGCTCGACAAGACGATCGTGCTCACCGGCGCGATGGTACCGTTCACGTTCGGCAGCTCCGATGGCCTGTTCAACCTCGGGAGCGCCGTGAGCTTCGTGCAGGTCCTGCCGTCCGGCGTCTATGTCGCGATGAACGGTCGGTGGTTCCCGTGGGACGGCGTGCGCAAGAACCGCTCGCTGGGGATCTTCGAGCCGACCGACGCCTGAGCGCCGCGGCTAGCGCCGCGAGCGCTCAAGAGCGCTCGAGAGCGACATGACGACTATAGCGACTTTTGTACGCTTTATGGAATGTCGATAACTTTCGGCCGTTGATATTAATGTTTGTCATATTATAGATACTGGGTAACTTTCATAACCGCCGACTGGACAGACTCTTGAACCCCGTCGAGAATCCTTTCTCGCCTGGCGCGGGCGCACCTCCCCCGGAACTCGCCGGCCGCGATGACCTCCTCGAGACGGTCCGGATCGCCATCGAGCGCGTGCGTCGTGGCAATCCGGCCAAGAGTGTACTCATGGTCGGGCTGCGCGGTGTCGGCAAGACGGTCCTGCTGGATCGCATGCGGGATGATGCCGAGTCGGGCGGGATCGAGACGCTCCGCATCGAAGCGCCGGAGCGGCGATCGCTGCCGGCGCTGCTCGCGCCGGAGCTGCGACTCGCGCTGTTGCGGCTCTCGCGGAACGAATCGGCGAAGGAACTCGCCCGCCGCGCGCTCCGCGCGCTGGCGGGATTCGCCGGCGCGCTCAAGATGAAGTATCAGGACATCGAGGTCGGCCTCGACTTCGAGCCGGAGGCGGGACTCGCCGACAATGGCGACCTCGCGCACGACCTCCAGGCGTTGCTCGAGGCGGCCGCGACCGCGGCACGGAAGGCCGGGACGGCGCTCGCGTTGTTCATCGACGAGCTGCAGTACGTCGAAGAGGACGAGCTCGCGGCGCTCATCACCGCGCTCCACCGGGCGGCGCAACGCCGGCTGCCGGTCGTGCTCGTCGGCGCCGGGCTCCCGCAGTTGCGGGGGCGCATGGGCGACGCGAAGTCGTACGCCGAGCGTCTCTTCGAATTCCCGGTGATCGGTCCCCTCACCGCGGAGGCGGCGCGGCGCGCGATCGAGCGTCCGCTCCAGGAGCAGGGTGTCGCGATCGACGCCGACGCGCTCGCCCGCATCGTCGACGTCACGCACGGCTATCCCTACTTCCTGCAGGAGTGGGGGAAGCACGCGTGGGACGTGGCCGAACGCTCGCCAATCACGCTCGCCGACGTCGAGGCCGCCTCGCTCACCGCGACGGCGGCACTCGACGAGAGCTTCTTCCGCGTGCGGTTCGACCGGCTGACGCCGCTCGAGAAGGACTACCTGCGCGCGATGGCTGCGCTCGGGCCGGGCCCGCACCGCACCGGCGCGATCGCCGAACGCATGGGGCGGACCTCGAGCGCCGTCGCGCCGACGCGCGCCTCGCTGATCGGCAAGGGCATGATCTGGAGCCCCGAGCACGGCGACACGGCTTTCACGGTGCCGTTGTTCGACGAGTTCATGCGGCGGGCGATGCCGAGCTGACGTAGCTTCGTCGGCATGCGCCGATTCCTCCTCGCCCTCCTGCTCCTTCCCGCCGCGGCCGATGCGCAGCTCGCCGAGCATGCGCGCGTCGACTCGCTCTTCGCCCGCCTCTCCGAGGGCACGACCCCCGGTCTCGCCGTCGCCGTCGTGAAGGACGGGCGCGTCGTGCTCGCGAAAGGGTATGGCTGCGCCTCCCTCGAGCACCGCATCCCGATCACCGCGTCGACGGTCTTCGACGTCGCGAGCGTCTCGAAGCAGTTCGCCGGCATGGCGGTCGCAATGCTCGCGGCCGAGGGCAAGCTCGACCTCGACGCGGACATTTCGCGCTACGTCCCCGAGCTGCGCGCGCTGACGACGCGACACCCGATCACGGTGCGGCACCTCGTACACCACGTGAGCGGCGTCCGCGACTGGCCGGCGACGCTCGCGCTCGCCGGCTGGCGCATGGACGACGTGATCTCGTACGACCAGATCCTGCGCTTCGCGTTCGCCCAGCGCTCCGTCAATTTCGCGCCGGGTTCCGAGTACACGTACTCGAACACGGGATACAATCTCCTCGCCGAGGCGGTCGCGCGCGTGAGTGGCATGTCGTTCCCCGAGTTCACCTCGAAGCGGATCTTCGAGCCGCTCGGCATGCGCCGGTCGCATTTCCAGCACGACCACGAGCGCGTCATCGAGGGGCGCGCGCAGGGCTACGCGCGGCTCGGCGACGGCTCCTTCCGCGCAATCACCGACCAGCTGACCGCGCTCGGGTCGAGCTCGCTGTTCAGCACGGTCGAGGACCTCGCGAAGTGGATGATCGAGCTCGAGTCGGCGACGGTCGCCGGACGCCGCGTGCATGACCTCATGCGCACGCGCTTCACGCTGACCGGCGGCACGATGATTCCCTACGCGTTCGGGCTGTCGCACGGCACGCACCGCGGGCTCCCGACGTTCGCGCACAGCGGATCGTGGGCGCAGTTCGCGACCTACCTCGTGACGTTCCCCGAGCAGCGCCTCGGCGTCGTCGTGCTCGCGAACTCGGGGAGCCTCAATCCGTCACGCGCGGCGTTCGATGTCGCCGACATCTACCTCGGACCGACGACGGTCGCCGCCGCGCGCGACACGACGCTGCGCGCGCGACCCACCGTGGACGTGCCGCGCGCGGCGCTCGACGCGAACGCCGGCCTCTATCGCCTCGCCCCCGGCTGGTACCTCGAGATCCGGCGCGACGGCGAGATGCTGCGCACGCGCGCGACGAACGAGGCGGAGTTTCCGATGCTCGCGAAATCGGAGCGCGAGTTCTGGATCGAGGCGTACAGCGGCGGCATGACGTTCGTGCACGACGCGCGCGGGCGCGTCGACACCGTGCTCTATCGCGGCATGCGCGCGCCGCGCATCGACACGACGCGCGCCCGGCGCACGCTCTCGGCCGACGACCTCGCCGCGCTCGCCGGCCGGTACGAGAGTCCCGAGCTCGCGACGACGTACGAGTTCCGCGTGCAGGACGGCCGGCTCGTCGTCTCGCACTTCCGCCACGGCACGGCGCCGCTCACCTGGACGTGGCAGGAGTTCACGACGCCGTGGTGGTTCATGCGCGCGGTCACGTTCGAGCGCGACGCGGGCGGACGCGTGACCGGCCTGCTAGTCGACAGCGGCGAGCGGAGTCGCGCGAACCGGTTCGTGCGACGGGACTGACGTCGGCGCGGCGCCGGCGTCCACCGCGTCGACGATGCCCTGCTCGAGCCAGGCGTGCTCCCCGCGCCCGACCGCCTGCGCGAGCTTGTAGAGCCGCACGTCGTGCCGGCCGAAGAGCGCGCGGAAGCTCGCCTCGACGCGATCGCGCGACTCGCGGCAGAACGCGTCGGCGAGCTCGAGCGCCTTGCGGTTCCCCCGTTCCGCGAGCATCTGCGCGCGGGCGATCGTCGCGGATATCGCATACAGCTCGGCGCCGA
>CAYSAR010000028.1:0-4082 GCA_964428985.1 uncultured Gemmatimonadaceae bacterium
CGCGCCACGCGTCGAGGCGCTCGCCGTCGGAGAGGCCGGAGTGCAACACCGCCACCTGATCGCCGAAGACGGCGCGGAAGCGGTCGACGGCCTGCGGCGTGAGCGCGATCTCGGGGACGAGCACGATCGCCGACTTGCCATCGCGCTTGACGATCTGTTCGAGGACCTGGAGATAGACGAGCGTCTTCCCGCTGCCGGTGATGCCGTGAAGCAGGAACGTCGCGCCCGGCATGCCGCGCGCCGCGAGAATGCGGTCGATGACCTCTTGTTGTGCGGGCGTGGGATTGAACGACGGCGGCGCCTGCACGGCGCGCGCGGTGAAGGGATCGCGCGAGACGCTGCGCTCCTCGATGCGGGCGTGGCCGCGCTTCACGAGGCCGTTGACGACCGCGGCCGTGCAGCCGAGCCGTTCGATGAGGTGTGCGACGGGCGCCGTGCCGCCGAGTTCCTCGAGCAACTCGTACAGCCGCCGCTGCTGCGGCGCGCGCTTGAACGCCGCCTCGCGCTCGAGCAGCGTCGGCAGCTCGCGCGCGATCGTGAGGAGCCGCTCGCGCTTCCCCGGCGCGTCAGGCTTCGCCGCCGAGCCGAGCGTGCCGGGCAGCACGGCGCGACAGACCAACCCGAGCGGCACCACATAGTATCCGGCGATCCACTCGCAGGTCGCGAGGAGATCGGGGGTGAGCGCGGGCTCGGCGTCCGGGACGTCGAGGATCTCCTTCGCTATCGCGTCCCCGAGCGAGCGGCCGTCGCTCTCCCCCACGAAGAAGCCGACCGCGCGCTTGTTGCGCACCGGCACGACGACGCGCGTGCCACGCACGAGCGGGTGTCGGGTCGATCGGCTCACCGCATAGGTGAAGGTGCGGAGCAGCGGGAGCGGAAGCGCGACCTCGATGAGCCGCGGCGCCGTCACCCCGCGCCGGCCGGCCGCGTCGCGCGCACCGGCGGCTCGTCGCGCTCGCCCTGCGTCGCGAGCCACGCGTAGAGCGCGTCGGCGACGTCGTGCCCGCGCTGGTAGCGCGCCTCGGGCTGCTTCTCGAGGAGCTTCATCGCGATCGCCGCGAGACCGGCGGGCGTGCCCGGTGCCTTCTCGGCGATCGGCACGGGGAGTTCGTGCACGTGCTTATAGCCGATCGCATAGCCATCGGGACCGTCGAACGGCGTCGAGCCGACGAGGCACTCGTAGAGCATCACGCCGACGGCGTAGAGGTCGGCGCGCCCATCGACGAAACGGCCCATCGCCTGCTCGGGCGCCATGTAATGCGGCGTGCCCATCGCGCGTCCGCCGGCCGTGAGCCGCCCATGGAAGTGCGCCGTCGCGATGCCGAAATCGGTGAGGATCGCGTTGCCGTCCTCGTCGAAAAGGACGTTGTCGGGCTTCACGTCGCGATGGATGATGCCCTGTCGCGCCGCGTAATCGAGGGCGGCCGAGACCTGCGCGGCGATGCGCGCGGCGCGCAGCGGGGGGATCGTGGCCAGCGCGGTGAGATCATCGGCGAGGCACCCGCCACCGATGAACGGCAACACGAGATAGACGTTCTCGTCGGTCTCGCCGTAGTCCATCGGCGCGCAGACGAACGGGTGCAGCAACCGGCTCGCCGCCTCGGCCTCGCGGCGGAAGCGGAGCCGCATCTCGGGGTCGCGCGCGAGGTGCGCGTGCAGGACCTTCACCGCGAGCGGACGGTCCAACTGCTGGTGGCGCGCCTCGTAGACGTCGGCCATGCCGCCCGACCCGATGCGCCGCACGATGCGGTAGCGGTTCCCCGTCGCCTGCCGCAGCGACGTGATGAGGTGGTCGGGGGCATCGACCGGCGCGGGCAGCTCGGGCATGAGCGTGCCGCACTGCACGCAGGTGCGGACGGCGCTCCGGTTCCAGGTGCCGCAGTCAGGGCAGAACACGTACTGGAATCTGGGGGGTGGATGCGGTCAGAGCCATCCCCGACGGCGTTCGCGAGCGGCGACTCGGGCTCCGTCATGCCGGAGAAGCTACCGCAGCGCCTCGAGGTGCGCGACGACGGCCTCGCCGAGTCGGTCGGGTTCGTAGCCGCCCTCGAGCGCGCTCACGACGCGGCCGCCGCACCAGCGTTCGGCGCGGTCGACGATCGCACGCGTGAGCTGCGTGACATGCTCGAGCTCGAGCGTGAAGCCGCCGAGGGGGTCGCGCGCGAGGGAGTCGAAGCCGGCCGAGATCAGCACGAGGTCGGGGTGCCAGCCCAGGTCATCGGTGGCGGCGTCGACGGCGCCAAGCAGCGCGTCGACGTAGCGCTCCGGAGGAAGGCCCGGAGGCATCGGCACGTTCCAGACGCTGCCGTGCGGGCCGCGATCGTCGGCCGCACCGGAGCCCGGATACCAGGGCCACTGGTGCATCGAGATGAAGTGGATCGCCGGCTCGTGCTCGACGAGTGCTTGGGTGCCGTTGCCGTGATGCACGTCCCAGTCGACGATGAGCACGCGCTCCGCGCCGAGCCGCCGCGCGTGATGTGCCGCGATCGCGACATTGCCGAAGAGGCAGAAGCCCATCGCTTGGTCGCGCAGCGCATGGTGGCCTGGCGGGCGGACGGCGCAGAAGCTGCGTGTGTTGCGGCCGTCGAGTGCGCGTTCGACCGCCTCGAGCGCGCACCCCGCGCCCGCGGTCGCGGCGTCCCAGGAGCCTTCGCTCGCGACGGTGTCGGCGTCGAAGCGCCCGCCGCCGGCGGCCGAGAGCGCCTTCACGCGCGCGATGTACGCCGGATCATGTGCGAGCGCGAGTTCGGCTTCGGTCGCGTGACGACCCTCGAGGTGCTCGAGCGAGGTGAACAGGTCGGGCGCGTAGCGCAGCGCACGCGTGATCGCGCGGATGCGACCGACATGCTCGGGGTGACGCCAGCCGTTGTCGTGCCGGCCGACGTCGGAATGCGAGATGAATGCGAGCGGCGTGTTCATCGGCTCAAGGCGCGCCGCGCAGGCGGCGTGAGGCCCACTCGGCGACGAGCAGGATCAACGCGCCGGCGCCGAGCCACCAAGGGAGTGCGGGGCCGCTGGGTTGCGTCGGCGCCTCGTCGGTGGTGGCGCTCGGGGGGCCGAGTAGATGCGTGACCTCGGCGAGCGGCGACGGCATCGCGTGGACGACGTTCTGTTCGGTCGATGTCGTGTCGCCGACGGGATCCGTCTCGCCGAACTCCGCGCGCGCGGCGGCGCCGACGAGCCGACTCCAGAACGCGCGATGCTCCTCGACGCTCCGCCCTTCGGCCTGCATGCGCCAGCGCCAGGTCTCGGCGTAGCCGGCCTGCACGACGCGCCCACTCCCCACGCGCCGCGCGACGATCGCCGGCGCGCCATCGTGCAGCGCGATGGGGGCGGCGTCGGGGCGCAGCGAGGCGAACACATGGCGCGGCAGCGCGTGCAGGGGCTCGATGCCTTCGAACGAGCGCGACTCCGGCGCCTCGACGCGCGCAACGCGCGCCGGTGCGAGCGCCCGGAGCGACGGCGCTTCGGCGCCTTCACCGGCCATGACCAGTCCGCCGCCGGCCCGCACGAAGCGCGCGATCGACGCCGCGAAGCGACCGACGGCGGTGTCGAGCACGACGACGGCCGCATGGCGATTCACATCTGGCGTCGACGGCCGCCCCTGCGTCGTGAAGAGCGTGTCGGCGAGCCGGAGGCGGGCGTCGACCTCCCACCCCGCTTCCTCGAGCGCGGCGAGCGTGAACTTCGCTTCCCATCCAGCACGGCCATGGACGAGCACGCGGCGCAGCTCGGCTTCCACGGGCGCGGCGATGAGTGCCGTCGTCGATCCTGCGCGCACGCCGAGCCCGCCGCGAACGCCGGCGATGCGCATCGCGCCGCCACCGGCGGCGAGGGAGTCGATCGAACCCAGTTCATCACGCAGCACGATCATGTCCGGCGCGATGACCGACACGCGCCAGCCAGGTTCGGGTTCGCGCACCGGCTCGGCCATCGCGGCGACGGGTCGGACGTCCCCGCCCCAGCTCACCTGCGTCCCCGCACGCGCGAGCGCGGCGAGCGAATCACGCGCGATCGGAGAGACGCCCTCGCCGAGCGTCGCGTGCAGACGCGGCGGGCCTGCTTCAGCAAGGGCGGAGAAC
>CAYSAR010000028.1:4092-16321 GCA_964428985.1 uncultured Gemmatimonadaceae bacterium
ACACCACGAGGTTCACGCCGAAGCGCGTGTTGTCGACCGAGAGGAAGCGCTTGTTGTCAGGATGATAGTTCCACTCGGACGAATAGTCCTTGCTGCTGTAGAGCACCGCGATGCGATCGTTTCGCATGACCGCCTGGAGGTGCTTGTGCACGAGGTTGTCCCCCCAGCCGTTCAGCTCATGGCTCGTCGTCGGGGGGCCATCGTCGAAACGGAAGAAGCAGCGGTAGAGTTCATGGTCGTTCGGAAGGTCCTTGAGCGGCCCGACGGCGCGCGCGATCTCCTCGGTCGCGGTCCGGTGGAACTCACCGTCGATGTCGTGATTGTGATCGTCGACGAAGAGGAGCCCGCCGCGTGCGCAGTACTCGGTGAGCGTCGTTCGCTCCACATCGCTGAAGCGCACCGGCAAGTGGCCCGTGAGATACGCGAGCGGATACCGGAACAGATCGCGCGAGCCGAGGGGCACGATGACGCCGGTCGGCTGCACGTCGATGTCGGTGTAGCGCGCGACCGAGTCGATGAGATTCGCCGGCACGCTCGGCGCGCTGTCCCAATCGCCCGAGTCGTACTGCACGGTGGCCCAGATGAAGTCGGCCATCAGTGCCCCCAGGGGCCGAGCGCCGACTGCGACACCGGCGGACCGGCGAGTGCGCGGCGCGCGCGGGCGAGTGCGTCGGTCGCGTCGCCGTCGCGGCGGAGCGCATCTGCGGCGGCATCGAGCGCGAGCGCCGTTGCACGGTCGTCGGTCGGGACGGTGAGGCGGATCAGGAGCAGCGAATCGGCGGCGGCGTTCGCGTCGCTCGCGACAAGGCCGAGCGCGGCGTCGAAGCGCGCGAGGCGTGCTGCGCGATCGGCGTCGGCGGGTTCGCGCGGCGTGCGCACGGTCGACGACCCCTGCTCCTTCCCCGTGCCCCGCACCTTCGCGATGTCGACGACGACGCGCGGCGGACGGCCGCGCAGGTAGATGCGCTCGGCGGCGCGCGCGCGCTGCAGCGCCTCGATCGCGCGGCGCATCCACGGGATCGCCTCGCGCGGCTTCGCCGTCTCGAGCGCGACCGCGGCGCGCCACATGTGGTTGTACGCCTCGAGCAGCGGGCGATTGACCGCGACGAGGGGCGAGTCGCCGCCCTCGGCCTCGGCGAGACGGTTCGGATCGGCGGCGGCGTTCGCCGCGGCCTCGGCGGCGGCGAGCACCTGGTCGGGGTTCACGAGCCCGTCGGGCGCGTGCTCGTGACCGTCGCCCTCGAAGTGCGCGTGCTCGGCTTCGGTCTCCTCGAGCCGGATGAAGACGACCTCGCCGACGCGCTTGCGCAGGCGCACCTGTTCCTTCGCGATCGTGCGCGACTCCTCGGCGACCGCCGCGCTGCGCATGCGCCGCTCGCGCGCGACGAGTTCCTCGGTCATGATGAGGATCATGCGCTGCGAGAGCGCGTTCTTCTCGGGCTCGGTCGGCGGCAGCGGCTCGACCGAGACGGAATCGTACTCGTCGCGGCGCGCAATGCGCAGCGTGCGCGTCTCCGAGGCGCCGCGGCCGGGGCCGGTCACGTCGTTGCGGTCGCTCGCGACGGCGCGCAGGTGGATCAGGTCGCCGGGCGCGAGCTTCAGCGTGTCCAGCGCGAGCGTGGCGTTGATCGTCGCGCGCTTCGTGCCGGCGTCGTAGCGCCGCGCGCCGACGCGACCGCTGCGGAACGTAAACGTCTCCCCCGCCCCGGTGCTCACGATGAACTCGAACGCGGCGTCGGCGAGGCCGTGGTCGTCGGTGAGCGTCGCGGCGAGCGCGACCTGCCCCTTCGCCTCGCGCAGCACGGTGTCGCGCGCCGGTTCGTCGAGATGCGCGACGGGGAGCGAGTCGGCGATCGGGTCGACGACGAGCACGCGCTCGCGCGCGGGGCCGAGCAGCCGGACGGCGATCGCCTCGCGCGGCGTCGCGACGGCGACGCGCCAGCCGTCGCCCGCGTCGGTCGCGTTGGTGGTGTCATTACCGATGACGGCACGCACGCCGTCGCCGCGGCCCTCGACCTGCACACGAGAGCCAGCGAGCGCGGTGACGGTCGACGGATCGTCGTGCGACGTCGCACGCAGACCCGTGTACGCGGGTGGCGTGACGCGCACGACAATCGTCGCGAGCGGGTCGGCGGCGGCTCGCCCGCCGGCGCCGAGTCGGTCGAGCGCATCGCCGGTCGACGGACGCACGACGCGACCGACGGCGCCATCAGGCAGGAGCAGGAGACCGGCGGCGAAGATGGCGGCGATGACGGCCGGTCGCAGGAGCGTGCTGCGCGCGGCCGTCGCGACCTCGCGCTCGAGCGGCGCGCGCTCGACCTGCTTCTCGAGGCCGGGCACGCCGCCGGCGAACCGCGGATCGACGCTCGTGACGAGCGCGTAGCGCAAGTCGGGGATGCGGCGCTCGAACCAGAGCGCGACCGACTCGTCGGTCGCGCGCAACGCCTCGCGCACCGGTCCGACGAGCGCGCGCACGAGCAGCGCACCACCACCGAGCAGCGCAAGCGGCAGCAACGCGCGACGCGCGCCGAGCGGCAGCGCGACGAACGTGTCGATGACCAGTCCGGTCGCGAGCAGGGCGAGCGCGACGACCGCGGCCACGAGCACCGCGCGCGCGAGCGTCGCGAGCACGAGGCGCCGGTGGGCACGACGGAGCCGGGTGACGGGACTCATGCGTTCACTACCGCGCGGCGGCGCAGGAGTTGCTCCGCGATGAGCGCCAGCAGCGCGAGCGCGAGGAGGTACGCGGGGAGCCGCGAGCGGCGCGCGTCGTCCGAGGCGGCGAGGAGCCGTGCCGGCGCCAGTGTCGGCGTGTCACCGGTGAGCCAGCCGAGTGCGTCGTCGGGGAGTGCGGCACCGACGAGGCCGTCGCAGGGTTCGGTGAGCGCAGCGAGGAGTTCGGTGAACGGCTCGCGCAGCGTGAGATCGCCGGCGAGCGGGATGCCGATGCCGATCGTGCGGACGCAACCTTGGTGCAATGGACGCTGGATCGCGGCGGGAGCGCCGTCGTTCCAGCGAGCGATGATGCCGGCCTCGGCACCAACGTCGGTCGAGTCAAGTGGCAGGCGCGCGAGCGGCGCGACGATCGTGCGCGTGCTCGCCTCATTCGCGGCGCGATCGGACCCGAATGCGGTCGCGCCGAGCGGCCCGGCGGCTGCCCCGAACTGCGCGCGCCATTCGACGAGCACGCGGCCCGCTCCGCCGCGTACCCACGCGCTGTCGGCCGGAGCGAGCGGACCCCGTACGATGCGGACCTCATGACCGCCGCGGAGTCCGCCGAGTCGCTCGACGGCCGGCGCGAGCGGATCGTCGTCGAGTGGCGAACGGAGCTCGGCGCGCGGGCCGACAGCGGTATCGGCGACGCTCGCGACGCGACGGATCTCCACGCGGCCCGGCCACGCCGCGCGCAACGTGGGCGTCGCGGCATCGACCGAACCCGCCGTGAGCGCACCGACGACGACCAACCGCAGCGAGTCCGCACCCGGCGCGATGGTCGCGGCCGCGCCGCGCGCGGCGACGAACGCCGCCGAGAGCGAGCCCGCCGCAACCGACGCCGCGGCCAAGCCCTCAAGTGAATCGAGAGGCACCGCCCGCGCCGAATCCCCGAACACGACGACCGCCCCGCCTTCCCCGACTTCCGTTCGCGCGAGCGCGGCGGCCGCCGCCGCGTCCGCGACCGCCCGCGAGCGCTCGAGCAGCACGACCGTCCGCACGCTCGGCCCCGCCGCATCGATCACCGGCCGCGCGAACGCCGCGCCCACCAGGAGCACCGCGAGCATGCGCAGCAGCATGAGCGGCACGTCGGTCGGGCGCTTCGCCCGCGCGACGGCGCGCGCCTCCCCCGGCGGCACGAAGCGCGCCGTCGGCAACGGCATCGGCGGCGGACGGCGCGTCGTGAGCAGGTGCAGCGCGTAGATCGCGACGGCCGCGGCGGCGCCGAGCGCGAGGGAGAGCGGCGCGAGGAAGCTCATCGCGCGACCTCGAGCGCCATCGCTGGCTGCACGATGCGGCGCACAACGATCTCGGGCGCATCGTCGTCGACGACCTCATGGTACGCGATGCCGTCGCCGCGCATCTCGCGCGCGATGCGTGCGCGGAACTCGGTGAACCGTTCGACATACGACGCACGCGTCGCCGCGACGAGCGGACGCTCGAGCGCCTCGTCCTCGGGGTCGACCGCCATGACGGCCTCGTCGGTCGGCTCGAGCTCGGCCCGCGCGACGACATGCAGCAGGTGTGACTCGCCCCCGCGCGCGCGATGCCGCGCGAGCGCCTGACGCGTGTCGTCGATGTCGCCAAGGCAGTCGGTGATGACGACGCACCGGGCCGAGCTGCCGGCGAGCGCCGGCGCGAGCGGCACCGAGCCGCGTGGCGTCACCTCGTCGAGCGTGCGCGCGAGCTCGGCGAGCACGCCGCGCCGCGCGCGTGGTTCGAGGCGGCGCTCGTCGCCCTGCGCGACGACAACGAGTCCGACGGGATCCGATACGGCGTGGGCGGCCGCCGCGAGCGCAACCGCGAGCGCGCGCGCCATCGTCCACTTCCCCTCGAACGCCATCGACGCGCTGGCATCGACGATGAACGTCGTGCCAAGGATCGCGTGGTCGGGCGCGAGCCGGATGAACGCCTTGTCGCTGCGCGCGAGGAGTTTCCAGTCGAGGCGGCGCGGGTCATCGCCTTGGCGGTACGGCCGGTACTCGGCGAACTCGGGCGCGACGCCGCGCGAGCGTGCCTGGTGCGCGCCGGGCGCTCCTGCCGGCACCGGGCGTCGTGCCGGCCACCGCACGCCGCGCACGGCGTCGAGCAGCGCGCCGTACGGCCCGGCGGCCACGTCAGGGCCCCGAGAGGCCGCGCGGTTCGGGGACGCGCGCGAGCAGATCCTCGACGATCTGCTCCGACCCGACGCCCTCCGCCTCGGCGGCGAAGTTCGGCAGGATGCGATGCCGCAGCACCGGCCGCGCGACGCGCCGGATGTCCGCGGGCGACACGTTGTGACGGCCGGCGAGGAGTGCGGCCGCCTTCGCGCCGAGGATCAGCGCCTGGCCGGCGCGCGGGCCGGCGCCCCAGCGCACGTACTTGTCGACGAGCGGCGTCGACTCACCCCCCTTCGGGCGCGTCGCGCGCGCGAGCGAGGCGGCGTAGCGGAGCGCGGCGTCGGCGGCAGGGATCTCGCGCGTGAGCCGCTGGAGCGCGCGCGCCTGCTGCGCGTCGAGGATCGGGCGCAGCTGCTCGTCCGTCACGCCGGTCGTCGAACGCAGGATCGCGACCTCGTCGTCGGCGTCGGGATAGCCGATGCGGATGTCGAAGAGGAAGCGGTCGAGCTGCGCCTCGGGCAGCGGGTAGGTGCCTTCCTGCTCGATCGGGTTCTGCGTCGCGAGGACGAAGAACGGCTCGGGGAGCGCCATCGTCTGGCCGGCGGCGGTGACGCGGTGCTCCTGCATCGCCTCGAGCAGCGCGGCCTGGGTGCGCGGCGGCGCGCGGTTGATCTCGTCGGCCAGCACGATGTTCGCGAACACGGGACCGCGCACGAAGCGGAACGAGCGGTGTCCGCCGGCCTCTTCCTCCAGCAACTCGGTGCCGGTGATGTCGCTCGGCACGAGGTCGGGCGTGAACTGGATGCGGCGGAACTCGAGCGCCATCGCCTCGGCGACCGAGCGGATCATGAGCGTCTTCGCGAGGCCCGGCACGCCGACGAGCAGCGCGTGGCCGCCGGCGACGAGCGCCATGAGGATCTCATCGAGCACGTCGCCCTGCCCGACGATGCGGCGCGCGACCTCGCCGCGCAGCGACGCGGCGGCGGCGAGCAAGGCCTCGCGGTCGGCCGGTGCGACGGTGGCCGACGTGGACGCGCGCGGCTCCCCGACGGTGGTGCTCAGCGGACCGGCCGCCGGCGGCGGTACGAGAGCAGGAACGTCGAGCCGTCGCGCGCTCCGGCGACGCTCACCGGCGCCGTCTCGTCGAGTACCTCGAACCCCCGCAGCTTGAGGACGTAGTCCTCGACGGGGTGATGCACCTCGCCGAGCTCCTGGAGCACCGCGCGCTTGATCGCGATGACCGGCGTGTCGGCATCGCAGCGCACGGCGACGGTATCCCAGAGCTCGGGCACGGTGACGCGGACGGTGATCGCGCGGTCGGACGACCGCGCGTCACCGACGAGCAGGACGCCGGGCCGCGCCCGCAGCTGCGTGACGACGCCGGGCGCGCTCACGCGACGACCTCGTTCGCGGCATCGGCCGGCGGGAGCATCGACAGGAACTGCGCGATCTGCGCGTCGAACAGGTAGCTCGACGCGGTGACGGAGGTGCTGCCGGGTTCCTGCGTCGCGGCGATCACGATCTCCTCTCCTCCCTGGCCGCGCAGGCTCATCCAGTTCGGTCCCTGCTTCTCGAGGAACGCGGCGTAGATGCCCTGCTTCCGCGCGAAGAACTCACGGGCGGCAGCGAGCACTTCGTCGGGCGGGAGGAGCGTGCGCTGCTGCTGGAGCGTGCGGCTGGATTGGTGGTGTGCCACTGCTGTTGGTTCCTCTAGTGTGCAGTCCAAGTCGACGGGAATCTACTGGAGGGTTGGCCCGGCGTCCTCATTACGCGCCATCCGGTCGGTCTGCTGGACGGCCTCCGCCGCCTCGACCGCCGACTCGAGCGCCGCCTCGGCATGTCGGAGTCGCGCGAGCAGCCGCTCCTTCTCGGCCATCGCCGCCATGATATCGGCGACGGCACGCAGGAGTTCGCGCACGCGAGGCGTCCGAGTCCCGGCCTCCGAGAAGTAGAACGAGACGGCGCCCCGTACGGTGTCCACCGTCATCGGCAGCGCGACGAGCGACTGGAAGCCCAGTTCGGTCGCCACTTCCTGCCAATCCTCGAGTCCGGGATCGGCGAAGAGGTCGGGCACCTCGATCAGGCGGCGCTCGCTCGCCGCCTCACCGCTCGGGCCGTAGCCGATGCGCACGCGCATCTCGCCCAGCCAGGGCCGCCAGCGCGGCGGCCAGCCGTGCGCCGCCGCGAGGTGCATGAGCTCGGAGTCGCCGTCCAGCACGAAGACCGCCGCGAGCGACGCCCCGACGACCGGCGCCGTGCGGTCGAGCGCAAACTGGTACGCCTCCTCGGCGCGGTCGGCGCGCAAGTGGCTATGGACCAGGTCGCGCAGCAGCGCGAGGTCGGCGGCCGCATGATCGTCGACGGGCGCCTCCGGCGCGGCGGCGCGCCACAGCCGACGGCGGTTCCGCGGCTTGTCGCGGTCGGTCATGTGGCGCGGATGCTCGTGGCCCCGATGCGGCGTGGCTTCAGGGCAGCGCCAGCGCCTCGGCGATGCCGGTCACGAACCGGATGCCGAACGCGAACGCGTCGAGCGGGAGCCGCTCGTCGTTGCCGTGCATGCGCTCCTCGTCGGGCATCTCGAGCGGGAACGGCAGCAGGCCGTACGCCTTGATGCCGGCGCGGCGCAGGTCGGCGGAGTCGGTCGCGCCGGTGCTCAGGTACGGCACGACGACGATCCGCGGATCGAGCCGCTTCGCCGCGCGCTCGACCGCCGCGAAGAACTCGTTCTCGGCCGACATCGCCGGTGACTCCTCCCCGCGCGACGTCACGGTGAACGACACGAGCGAGTCGCCGATCGCGCGGGCGAGCCGCGCGAGCGTCGAGTCGAGCGACTGCCCTGGCAGCGTGCGGATGTTGAGCGTCGCCGTCGCCTCGCCGGGAATGACGTTGCTGCGGAAGCCACCTTGGACGAGCGTGAGCGAGATGCCGTTGCGCAGCACCGCGTCGAGCGTGGGGATGCGGCGCAGCACCTCGGCGCCCCGCTCGACGCGCGCGGCGTCGCCGCTCGCGACGTCGGCCATCGCGCGCGCCTCGGCGGCATCGGGCCAAGCGGCGGCGAGCGCGCTGAAGAACCGCGTCGTCGTCGGCGTGAGGACGGTCGGCTCCCGATGCGCACCGGCAACCGCGAGCGCCCGGCCGAGCCGCGCGATCGCGTTCCCCTCGAGCGGGATGGACGCGTGGCCATCCGGCCCGCGCGCCGTCATCGTGACGACATGCGAGACCTTCTCGGCCGATTGGAGCGCCACGTAGCGGCGGCCGTTCGCCATCACGCGCGTGCGGCCCCCTTCATTGAGCGCGTACTCCGCCGTGAGCGCGTCGCCGTGATGCTCGATGAGCCAGCGCATGCCGAGCGCCCCGCCCGCCTCCTCGTCGGCGTTCGCGACGAAGATGACGTCACGCGTGAGGCGACCGCCGGCCTTCACGCGGCGATTGAGCGCCTTCATCGCCTGCACGTTCGCGATGAGCATCCCCTTGTCGTCGATCGCCCCGCGGCCATAGAGCACGCCATTGCGGATCTCGGCCGCGAAGGGATCGACCGTCCACTTGCTCGTGTCGACACCGACGACGTCCATGTGGCCCATGAGGATCACCGGCGTCTTCGCCGCTCCCGTCGCGTTCGCACGCAGCCGCGCGATGACCGCGCCACGTCCCGGCGCGGACTCATAGACGCGCGACTCGATGCCGTCGGCGCGGAGTAGCGAATCGAGGAAGCGAGCGGCCGCGAGCTCGTTGCCGGGCGGGTTCGCCGTGTTGATGCGGATCAGGGCCTGGAGCTGCGCGGTCGCCTCGCGCAGCATCGCGTCGTCGGCCGGCGACTGCGCTTGCGCGGCGCGCGCCGGCGCGAGCGACAGCACGGCCGCCGCCGCGAGGGCGAACGGATGGCGTGTCGTCGTGAACGGCATCACGCGCGCGCCTTCACCCCGTACAGCCGCTCGGCGAGCCCTTCGCGCAGCTTCACCGTGAACTCTCCCGGCTTGCCGTTCGCGATCGGCCGGCCGTCGAGCTCGATGATCGGTTGCACGTCGGTCGTCGTGCCGCAGACGAAGAGCTCGTCGACGTCGAACAGCTCGCGGAACGGCACCGGCCGCTCGTCGACGGGGATGCGCATCTCGCGCGCGAGCTCGAGGATCACGGCGCGCGTGATGCCCGGCAGGATGTAGTTCGAGAGCGGGTAGGTGCGCAACACGCCGCCGACGACCATGAACACGTTCGTCGCCGCGCCTTCGGTCACCATCCCGTCGCGGTGCAGGATCGCCTCGTACGCGCCGGACTCGGCGGCCGCCTGCCGCGCGAGCACCGCGCCGAGGAGGTTGACCGTCTTGAGGTCGCAGCGCGCCCACCGCTGGTCGGGGTAGGTGATCCCCTTCGCGCCGCGCTCGCGCATCGCGAGGTTCGGCGTAAACGGCGATGCCGACGCGTAGACCGTCGTCGGCACCTCGGGGTTCGGGAAGTGGTGCACGCGCGGACAGCAGCCGCGCGAGACCTGGAGATAGACCGTCGCCTCGCCGCTCGTGAGGCCGTTGTCGGCGAGGAGGCGCTCGCACACCGCGCGGAGCGTCGCGGGGTCGGCGCCATGGGAGCTGATGCGCAGGCCGGCGAGCCCGTCGGCGAGCCGCGCGAGATGCGCATCCCATCCGAAGAGGTCGCCGTCGACCGCGCGCACGACCTCATAGATGCCGTCGCCGAAGATGAAGCCGCGGTCCTCGACCGAGATCATCGCCTCGGCCTTCGGCACGTAGCGCCCGTTCAGGTAGACCACCGGTCCGTTCGTCATGATCCCCCTAGCCCACCATGCGTTCGATGCCCGCGATGACCGGCGCGAAGGAGAGTCCTGTCGCGTCGCCGGCGGCGACCCGCCGGGCCTGCTCGTCCGCCAGCTCGCGCTGGCCCTGCGCGAACAACTCCTCGACGATCCACGGTCCCGCCGACGGATTGCGCCACCAGTCCTCGTTGAACCGTTCGCGCAGCGCCTCGTCGAGAACCGCTTGGAGCTGCCACGCGCGCAGGTAGCGCGCGGCGTAGTACCGCGGATCCACATCCACGAACGCATCCGCACGCTGATAGCGGAAGCCCGTCGCGGTCGAGAGCACGTCGACGAACAGATCCGGCAGCCGATCCCACTGCGCGTCGTCGGCGTGGAGTTCGGTCTCGTAGATGAGCTTCGCCGAGTAACGACGCACGAAATGCAGCTCCTCGAATCCCTGGAGACGCAGGTACTCGGGCAGCTCCTTCTTCGTGAGGCCGGTGTAGCGCAACAACCACCCCGCGTCCTTCAGTCGGTGATCGAAGAGCATCGCATACCCTTCGGTCACGGAGTTGTCGCCGAGCCAGCGATGTTCGAACGGCAAGGCGCGCGCCATGTTGCCGAAGTGGAGCGCATGGCCGAGCTCGTGCATCAGCGTCATGTAGTCGTTCTGCCCGCCGTGCGGCCGCAGCACGAGATGCACCTCGTCGGGGATGCGCACCGGCGCACAGAACGCGCGCGAGCGCTTCCCTTCCCGCTCGCCGGTGTCGTAGCGCACGCGGCCGTCGGCGTCGGGGCTGATTCCCATCTCGGTGACCTGCCGGCGCACCTCGCGCTCCATCGCCGCGGCGGGGAAGTAGGCGTCGAACTCGGGCGCGCGCATGAGCGCGATCGCGTCGGCGCGCGTCGCCTCGCCGGGCTTGAGGCCGAGTCCCTTCTTCAAGTAGAACGGCAGCAGCTCGTCCCACATCGCCTGCGTATCGCGCAGGAACGCCTCGCACTCGGCGCGGAGCCCCGCGAGCCCGACGCCGCTCAGCGCCTGGAACGTCGCGTTGTAGCCGCCGCCCGGGACGATCGCGAGGTCGCGCACGAGCTCATGCTCGCGCTGCAGGCGGTCGCGGCGGATCGGCGCGAGCTCGGCCTCGACGAGCGTCGCGCGTGCGTCATCGAGCACGTGCCGCTTCGCCGTGTCGCGCTCGTTCGCGATCGTAATCGCGGCGCGCTGGTACGGCTCGGTGCTGCCGTCAGGCAACGTGACGACGGCCTCGCCCTCCCAGCGGATCTCGCGCTCCTCGAGCGGCGCGAGGTCGCGTCCGATGCGCGACTCGGCGAGCCAATCGACGAGCAGACGCGCCGATCGGAACGCCTCGCTGTCGGCATCGCTGCCGCGGAAGAGTTCGAGCGCGAGGCGGAACGCGTCGTCGCCATATGCCTCGGCGTGGCGCGCGTAGATCGGCTGGAGATCGGCCCCGTGCTTGAGGCCGGCGTGGGCCGCGTGATACTCGGCCGAGACCTCCTCGAGGAACGCCTCGCCACGCTTGCGCAGTGTGGTGAGCGGATCACCGTTGGCGCCGGTCCGCGCGCCGGCGCCGCGGCTGCCCGGGGAGGCGGTGCTCATCGCGCGATCACACCTCCGCCAGCCGCGCCTCGGCGCGAGCGTGGTCGGCTTCGAGGTACCGCGCGATCACGTCGACGACCTTCGAGGTCGAGACGCGGACCTGCCCCATGTCGTCGCGGAAGCGGATCGTCACGTCGTCGTTCTTCGTCGAGTCGCCGTCGATGGTGATGCCGAACGGCGTGCCGGCTTCGTCCTGCCGGCGGTAGCGACGGCCGATCGCGCCCGCTTCATCGTAGAAGACGTTGAAGCGCTTGCGCAGCGCGGCGGCGATGCGCTCGGCCATCTCTGGCTGCCCGTCCTTCTTCGTGAGCGGGAAGATGCCGGCCTTGATCGGCGCGAGCGCGGGATGGAAGCCGAGCACCGTGCGACCTTCCTGCTCGCCCGGCACGGCCTCCTCGCGCAGCGCGTTGACCATGACCGCGAGCGTCACGCGGTCGGCGCCGACCGACGTCTCGATGACGAACGGCAGGTAGCGCTTGTTGTTCGCCTGGTCGACGTACTCGAGCTTCTTCGACGAGTACTCCTGGTGCTGGCGCAGGTCGAAGTCGGAGCGGTTGTGCACGCCCTCGATCTCCTGGAAGCCGAGCGTGCCACCGAAGTCGAAGTTGATGTCGAACGCGGCGCGCGCGTAGTGCGCGAGTTCCTTCTCCGAGTGCTGGTGGAACTCGAGCCGGTCGCGGTCGAGGCCGAGCGCGAGGTGCCACTCGAGCCGCGCCTGCTTCCACTTCTCGAACCACTCCATGTCGGTGCCGGGTTCGACGAAGAACTGCATCTCCATCTGCTCGAACTCGCGCGTGCGGAACGTGAAGTTCCCGGGCGTGATCTCGTTGCGGAACGCCTTGCCGATCTGCGCGATGCCGAACGGCACCTTCTGCCGCGTCGCCTGCTGGACGTTCAGGAAGTTCACGAAGATTCCCTGCGCCGTCTCGGGGCGCAGGTAGACGGTCGCGGCCGAGTCCTCGACCGGGCCCATGAACGTCTTGAACATCAGGTTGAACAGACGCGGCTCGGTGAGCTGGCAGTCCGTGTGCTCACCCGGCTTCTTGCTCGGCTTCC
>CAYSAR010000029.1:0-1877 GCA_964428985.1 uncultured Gemmatimonadaceae bacterium
AGCCACTCGGCCTGCTCGCGCGTCGTCTGGTAGTCCCAGAAGATGCCGTTCTTGATGATGTCGAAGTCGTCGGGCTTCACGCCGTCGTCGTCGTAGCCGATCGTGCTCAGCGCGTTCGGCTGCGAGCGGTCGCCGCGGATCGTGAGGTGGTCGGGGCCGAGGCGCAGCGTGCCGAGCACCTCGTCGGGCGGCGCGATGAACGACGTGCCGGCATAGTTCGCCTCATAGCCCATCGCGCGGTCGAGCTCGGTCGGGTGGCCGATCGATTCGTGGATCGTGAGGAAGAGCTGCGACGGGTGGAGCAGCAGGTCCCAGCGACCGACCTCGACCGGCTTCGCGGTGAGCTTCTCGCGCGCCTGTTCGGCCCAGACCTTCGCGTTCTCGACGATGTCCGCCTCGAGCACGTACTCCCAGCCGCGGCCCATCGGCTGCACGACCTCGGGACCGCGCGTCGCCGTCTCGGTGCGATCGTTGGACATCGCGGTCGCGGACATGCGCACCCAACTGCGCACGACGTCCTGTGCGATCATCGAGCCTTCGCTGTTCGCGTACGAGCGCTCCTCCTTCACGAACGAGAGCGACGAGTTCACGAAGCGGATGTTCGGGACGGTCAGCGCGGCGGCGTTCGCCTTGAAGAGCAGCGCGACTTTCTCCTCGACCGGGATGGACCAGGGATCGATCGTGTAGGACGACTTCCAGCTCGCGTTCGCGTGCACCTCGGTCGGTGCGAGTCTCACGAGCCGGTCGCGCGCGACGCGGTTCGCCTTCGCGAGGGAAACGGCTTGCCGCGCGGCGCGGGCGACGCCCTCCTTCGTCAGCGAGCGCGTCGCCGAGAAGCCCCAGGTGCCGTCGACGAGGACCCGTACGCCGCAGCCGATCGTGTCGGAGTCGGACACGTTCGTGACCTGCTGTTCGCGCGTGCCGATGCTCTGCTGGCGCTGGCGCTGGACGCGGGCGTCAGCCCACTGCGCGCCGGCGAGCTTCGCGGCGGTGAGCGCCTCGAGCAGCAGCACCTTCACCTGCGCGTCGGGCTGTGTCTCGCGCGTGAGGATGGGCGATGGCCGCTCGGCCGCCTCGAGGCGCCGGCTGGCGAGGGCGAGGGCGCCGGCGGCGAGGCCGGTGCGCGCGAGGAAATCGCGGCGGGAAGTCATGCGGTGGTCCCTGTGATGGGGCGCAAAGGCGAACGGGCGCCGCGTGGCTCGCGGCGGACCGTCAATGTGGACCGGGGGGCGCCGGGATGGCAATCGGCGACGCTCCTGCCCGTGCCCAGCTACGCAGCGAGGGCCGGCGACGCTGCCGACGACGGGGCCGGACTATCGGGAGGAACGGGGGGCCGAGCTCCAGCGGCTCGTGGCGGCGAGCTCGTCGAGCCAGCGCGCCATCGGGGGGTTCGGGCGCGCGTTGCTCGTGCTGAGGATCAACGCGAGCGTGAGGCCGTGCGCCGGGTAGTGCCGCACCTCGGTGAGGTAGCCCGGGAAGAAGCCGCTGTGCCCGCGCATCGGGCCGGCCGCGGTCGAATCGCGCATGATCATCGCGACGCCGTAGCGTGAGCCGGGTCCGAGTCGAGCGGCGGGTCCCGTCGACGCCTCACGCAGCAGCCCGTCGCCGAGGAAGGCGCCGGAGAAGTACTGCGCGCCCCAGCGGGCGGCGTCCTCGGCGGTCGCGGCGTAGCCGCCGCCAGCGCCCTCGAACTGCGGGTTGATGATCATGCGGCCGTTCTCGAGCACGGCGTCCTTCCCGCCGAACGGGTTGTTCACGCCGGCGTAGCCCTGCGAAAGGCCGGCGATCGCGCGCGAATCGGACGGGACGGTGTTCGTGAGCCGGAGCGGGCGGAGGACACGACGCGCGATCTCGTCGTCGATCGTGCGGCCGTACAA
>CAYSAR010000029.1:1887-16133 GCA_964428985.1 uncultured Gemmatimonadaceae bacterium
TTCATCGACTCGATTACGACCAGCGTATCGCCTTCCTCCACGCGATCGCCGGGTGAGATGCGGACCATCGAAAACAGGTTGGTCTGGTAAAGGTGTTGCCGCGTGGACTTGAGCAGACTCGCCTTGAATGCCAGGCCGGTACGCCAGGTGATGCGCTCCCGCACGACGTCGTCCCACGTCTTGCCGGTGACGGCCTCGATGATGAGACCGATCACGAGGTAGTTCGTGTCCGAGTAGTCCCAGCCGTTGCCCGGGGTGAACGGTGCGGCGGCGCCGTGGAGATAACGCACCTGTTCGCGCGGGTCCCACACCTTGTCGGGCTGCGCGACGAGATCACGCGTGAACTCGGGCTTGAACTCGTACCGCACGAGTCCCGAGGCATGGTTCGCGAGGTGGCGCACGGTGATCGCCGACGCGTTCGGCAGCGAGTCGAACCAGCGTTGGCCGCCGACGTAGCGCGAGGCGGGCGCGTCGAGATCGATGCGTCCTTCGCGCACGAGCTGGAGGAGCACCGCGCCGACGTACGTCTTGCCGACGCTACCGAGCAGGAGGCGGTGGTCAGTGCGCATCGGGATGCGGCGCGCGGTGTCGGAGAGGCCGCTCGCGACGGTGATGGTTCGGCCGTCGGGGAGCACGGCGGCGAGCACGGCGCCGGGGATGTTGCTTGCGGTGCGCCAGGCGTCGAGTCGCGCTTGCAGGGAGTCGCGCGGCGCCGGTTGGGCCGCGAGCGTCGTCGCGAGGAGTACGACCGCGACAGAGCCGCAAAGCGCTGAACGGCAGAGGGGTGGCATGCGTGGAATCTGCGCGAGGTTCGCTGGGTCTCGGCGGACCGGTTGGACGGTGGTTGGCAACCAAGCGGACCACTGGTCGTGTCAGACCTTCGCCGACGTCGAGGAGAAGTTCGATGCACGGCCAGACCAGTCACCTCCTCAGGCGAGCGACCGATGGGCCTCCTCCGCGTGCATGGCGACCGCATCCTGAACGTGCAGATCGACCCATCGACCGAGGTGCCGGTCTACCAGCAAGTGTACCTCGGCGTGCGCCGCGCGATCACCGACGGCATCGTCGAGCCGGGGTCACGGCTGCCGTCGACGCGGTCTCTCGCCGGCGACCTGGGCGTCTCACGGAACACCGTCGTGATGGCGTACGAGAAGCTGCGCGGCGAGGGGTACACCGTCGGCCGCGGCGGCGCGGATACGCGCGTCGCGCCGAACATCCCCGAAAGCGTGATGCGCGCGCCGCGGATCGTGCCGCAGGGCGCGGCGGTGCGGCGGGCGGTGCCACGCGTGTCGGTGCTCGCGCAGAACCTCACCGAGCAGTGGCGCGTCGCGGCGCCGCCGCTCGAGTCTCCGCCAGGTGCGTTCCGCGCCGGCGTGCCAGCGACGGACCTCTTCCCGTACGCGCTGTGGGGCCGACTCCTCTCGCGGCGCTGGAGTCGCGTGACGGCGCGCGACCTCGGCTACTCGTCGCTTCAGGGGTACCAGCCGCTGCGTGCGGCGATCGCGAGTTACGTGGGCGGCCCGCGGCGTGCTCTGCTCGCCGGACCAGGTGTTCCTCGTCGGCGGGGCGCAGGGCGCGATCTCGCTCGCGGCGAAGCTCGTACTCGATCGCGGCGACAAGGCGTGGATCGAGGATCCTGGCTACATCGGCGCACGCAACGCGTTCGCGGCGGCCGGCGCCGAGATCATACACGTACCGGTCGATGGCGAGGGGTTGCGTGTCGATGAGGGGATTCGCCTCGCGCGCGACGCACGCGCCGTGTTCGTCACGCCATCGCGCCAGATGCCGATGGGCATGTCGCTCTCCCGCGCGCGGCGCGCCGCGTTGCTCGCTTGGGCGAGCAAGCAGCGCAGCTGGATCGTCGAGGACGATTACGACTCCGAGCTGCGATTCGCCGCGCGTCCGTTGCCGGCGCTCCAGAGTGAGGACGCGTCGGGGTGCGTGCTCTATGTGGGAAGCTTCAGCAAGGTGCTCTTCCCGGCGCTGCGCCTCGGGTATCTCATCGTGCCGCCGGAGCTCGTGGATGTCGCGATGGGCGTGCGCTATGGCCACGACATCCATCCGCCGATGCTTGAGCAGCGCGTGCTGACCGATTTCCTCGAGGGCGGGCACTTCGAGCGCCATGTGCGGCGGCTGCGCCAAGTGTACTTCGAGCGGCAGGACGCGCTGCGCGACGCGGTGCGCCGGCAGCTGCGCGGCATCCTCGAGATCCCGCCGAACGAGGCTGGGCTGTTCGTGACGTCGTGGTTGAACGGGATCAACGATGCCGATGCGGCGCGTGCGGCGGCGCGCCATAATGTCGACGTGCTGCCGGTGAGCCGCCTCGCGGTGGGGCCGGCGCCGAGCGGACTAGTGCTCGGCTACGCGGGCCTCAACGTGACGGATATCCTCGAGGGGGTGCGGGGGCTTACGGCGGCGCTGACGCCGTTGGCAAGGCGAGTGGGGTGAGTCCGTCGCGGCATCACCTTGGCATCCACGCTGCAACTGGCTGGGACACCGAGCATCTTCGTCGACGGTCAATTGCTCACGCACATTCCGACTCTGGCGGCGCTCTCGGATTACGTGAGCGGATTGCCGAGCGAGTACCGACGAGAGTGATGCTCCGTCGATCGAATTGGCTCGCTGGCCGGACTCTTGGGCTGATCAGCGCTGCGGTTTGCTTGACCTGGGGATGTGATGAGGCGGCGCCGAAAGCAGAGCATCGCGCGCTTTCGGTTGTTCTCGTTCGTGAAACACCTCTGTTCTCGCAGATTGCCGAGGATGAGGTGATCGACGCTGAGTGGGCCTCTGATTCGACGCTATTCCTGTCGGTGGCTCGCGGAAAGGAGCTATTACTGGTGGCGTGGAACGGTCGCGTCAGCACTCGGGTGGCGAGCGAAGGTCGCGGGCCAGGAGAGGTGATCGGCGCGATGTGGCTACTTCGCCGCGGCGATTCCGCACTCGTGAGCGTCGACATCCTTCAGCCTCGCGTCTCGTGGTGGTCAATTAACGGGGAGTTGCTCCATGAGTCGAATCCGGAATTGCCGTTCATAACCGGTGCGTGGAGTACGCGGGACGGTATCGTCGTCCGGGTGGCGCGCCCAAGGCACTTCACGTACACGTGGCTCGATGACTCTGGTCGCGTAGGCGCGAACACCGCCTTCCCATCCGAGCGCAATTCAGCAGGCACTTCCTGTGGATACTGTCCCTCCGCTGTCAGTGAGAATCATCGAATCGCAATGGCCGTGTCCGACACCACCTATCGATTCCTCATATCGAATCGCGCGGGCGATTCGCTTGCTAATGTCAGTCGGGAGAGCATTCCGAGAGTTCGCCTCTCCCCCGCCCAGCTAGACTCGGTGCGGGAGGACGCTGAAGCGCTTCAGGCACTGTTCGAGCGCACTCGCGCCTCGGAAGCGACGCGTGAACGCTTCAGGTCGCGGACTCATCCGGAGTATGCGACTCGATTCATCTCTCGGTCGGTTCGGTACGACGAGCGACAATGGCTTTGGGTACAGCGCTCCGTGTATTCGGGAGACTCGGCCGAGATCGACGTTTTCGATGAGTCGTCGGACTACTTCGGAACCGTACGCCTACCACCCGGCACGGTACTTCGACGTGTGTCATCGGGTCGACTGCTGATAACACACACCAATGGAGACAGCCGAACCGTAGTGAGGGAATACCGCACCGGGTGGTAATGGTGCTGGAGGGCGCGTTTCGCTACCGCCGCGCCAACTCCACCACCATCGGCACGGTGATGCCGTACTCCTGGTAGATCCGCTGGTACGGCGCGCTCGCGCCGAAGGTCTCGATGCCGACGATCGCGCCGTCCTCGCCGACCCAACGGTGCCAGCTCATCGGGTGCGCGGCCTCGATCGCGATGCGGCGCACGCCGCGCGGCAGCACCTCGTCGCGATACGCCTGCGGCTGCGCGGCGAAGAGTTCCATCGACGGCATCGACACGACGCGCACCGGCATGCCGGCGGCCTCGCGCTCCTGCTGCGCCTTGAGCGCGATCTCCACCTCGGAGCCGGTCGCGATGAGCACGACCTTCGCCGCGCCGTTCGCGGCGTCCTTCAGCACATAGGCACCCTTCGCGAGGCCGCTCGCCGGCGCATGTGACGCGCGATCGATGAAGCTCACCTTCTGCCGCGTGAGGCAGAGCGCGACGGGCCCGGTGCGATGCTTCAGCGCGACGCGCCACGCCTCGACGGTCTCGTTCGCGTCGGCGGGACGCAGCACGAGAAGATTCGGGATCGCGCGCAGCGATGCGAGGTGCTCCACCGGCTGGTGCGTCGGACCGTCCTCGCCGAGCCCGATGGAGTCGTGCGTGAAGACGTAGATGACCTGCTGCCGCATCAGCGCGGCGAGGCGGATCGCCGGCCGCATGTAATCCGCGAACACGAGGAAGGTGCCGCCGTACGGGATGATCCCGCCGTGCAGCGCCATGCCGTTCATGATCGCGCCCATGCCGTGCTCGCGGATGCCGAAGTAGAAGTTCCGGCCGCTGCGCTGCGACGGCTGGAACGCCGGCGCGCCCTTGATGGTCGTGAGGTTCGAACCGGCGAGGTCGGCCGAGCCGCCGATCAACTCGGGGATCGCCGGCGCGACGGCGTTCAACGTCGCGCCGCTCGCGGCACGCGTCGCGACGTTCCCCGATTTCGCGTCGAACTCGGGCAGCGTGCGTTCCCACTGCGCGGGGAGGTCGCCATGCCAGCGACGGCCGAGCTCCTTCGCCTCCGACGGGAACGCCTTCGAGTAGTCGGCGAAGCGGCGCATCCACTCGGCCTGCATGTTCACGCCGCGCTCCTTTGCGAGCCGCCAATGCGCGAGCGCCTCGTCGGGCACGTGGAACGGCTCGGTGCTCGGCCATCCGTACTTCACCTTCGTGAGCGCGAGCTCGTCCTTGCCGAGCGCCTCGCCATGCGCCTTCGACGTGCCGGCGCGGTTCGGCGAACCGAAGCCGATCACCGTGCGCGTGATGATGAGCGTCGGCTTCTCGGTCTCGGCCTTCGCCGCGGCGACGGCGCGGTCGATCTGCGCCTGGTCGTTCACGTCCTCGATGTTGAGGACTTGCCAGCCGTAGCCCTCGAAGCGCGTCTTGGTGTCGTCGCTGCTCGAGAGGTCGGTGCCGCCGTCGATCGTGATGCGGTTGTCGTCGAAGAAGCCGATCAGCTTGCCGAGCTTCTGGTGGCCGGCGAACGACGCGGCCTCGTGCGAGATGCCTTCCTGGAGGCAGCCGTCGCCAGCGATGAACCAGGTGTAGTGGTCGATGACGCCATGCCCCTCACGATTGAACAGCGCCGCCATGTGCGCCTCGGCGACGGCCATGCCGACCGCGTTCGCGAAGCCCTGGCCGAGCGGGCCGGTCGTCGTCTCGATGCCGGGGGTGTGGCCGTACTCGGGGTGGCCTGGCGTGCGGCTCCCCCACTGGCGGAACGCCTTGATGTCGTCGAGCGAGAGGTCGTATCCGGTGAGGAAGAGCGTCGAGTAGAGCAGCATCGACGCGTGGCCGGCCGAGAGCACGACGCGGTCGCGATCGGGCCAGCGTGGGTCGGCGGGATTGTGCCGCACGTGGCGCAGGTAGAGCGCGTAGGCGAGCGGCGCGAGCGCCATCGGCGTGCCGGGGTGTCCCGACTCGGCGGCCTGCACCGCATCCATCGAGAGCGTGCGGACGGTGTTGATGGCGAGCTGCTCGAGGGCGGGATCAGCTTTGGTCACGGGCATCGATGGCGGTGAGGGCGGCACCCGAAAGTTAGCGAGACGGTCAACCGGCGTGACGGCGCTCACCTGCCCAAGTCATGGCCCTGCTTCCCGTGCGCGGCCATAATTACCGCCTCCATGGCGCGCCTCACGACGACCGCCGGCTCGGCCGCGCTCTCGAAGGAACTCTCGGATTTCCTCATCGAGTTCTCGATCGGCCTTCACAAGAACGCGATCTATCCGCCGGGCCACCCGCTGCTCGAGAACACGACGGCGGACCTGGCGCGGCGGCTCGCGGCGCTCCTCCGCGACCGTCAGGCGCTCTCCCTTGGCGTGGCGCGCAACCAGCTCATCATCGAGGGCGTCGCGACGGACGAAGCGAACCCCGTGTTGCGCGACCTCGCGGCGCGGCTCCACCGGCATCATCTCGGCGCGGTGAAGTTCACGGCGGGCGTCACCGAGGAGGAACTCACCGACATGCTCGCGACGGTGTCGGTCGACGCCGGGCGGCTGCCGCGGCCACTTGGACTCGAGGGTCCCGAGGTGCTCGCGCAGTGGCCGCACGTGCGGCTCTTCCCGCTCACGTTCGCGCAGCTCCAGCTCATTGAGGAGGACCCGAGCGCGCCGGAGGGCGACGTTGACGAGATTCGCTCGTCTGGCGTCGGCGGGAGCCGCTCGGCGGCGCTCTGGGTCGGCCTCGCGCGCGCGGCTCTCGTGAACGACTCAACGGCGGAGGTCGATCCCGACGACGCCGAGTCGGTGGACCCGACGGTCGTGGCGCAGGCGATCGAGGAGACGAAGCGGGACGCCGCGTATGACCAGGTCGTCGTCGGCTACCTCCTCCAGATCGCCGAGGAGCTCAAGACGAAGGAGGGGAAGGAGGCGGCGGCGCTGCAGCGGCGCATCTCGTCGCTCGTGTCGAAGCTCTCCCCCGAGGCGCTCCAGCGGCTGATGCAGATGGGCGGCGACGTGCGACAGCGGAGGAAGTTCGTCGCCGATGCGTCGCAGGGCATGGCGGTCGACGCGGTCGTCGACATCGTGAAGGCGGCGGCCGAGACGTCGAAGCAGAACGTGTCGCACTCGATGCTGCGCATGCTCACGAAGCTCGCGGCGCATGCCGAGGCCGGCGCGCCGCCGGTGCGCCAGCAGGCCGACGCCTCATTGCGCGAGCAGGTCGCGAAGCTCATGGAGGGATGGGAGCTCGACGACCCGAACCCGGACGGGTATCGGCGGGCACTCGAGAACATGGCGAAGCGCGCGCCGCTCTTCGACCGCGGGGGCGAGTCGCTCGCGATTGAACCCGACCGACTGCTCGCGATGGGACTCGAGATCGAGGTGCTCGGCGACCAGGTCTGGCGTTCGGCCGACGCGATGGCCGAGCGCGGCGACCTCGCGCCGCTGCTGAACCTCGTTGACAACGCGCCGTCGACTTGGGTGCGGGACGCGCTCTGGCGTCATGTCGCGACGCCCCAGCGACTGCGGCTCCAGCTCGCACTCGATCCGCTGCCGGTCGCCGCGCTGCAGCGCGTCGTCGGGCGCATGGGCGCGGCGGCGGCGGAGCCCTTGCTCGATGCGATCGAGGCGACGACGGATGATCGCGTGCAAGAGCGGTTGTTCGAGCTGCTCGGGCGTGCGGGGCCCGAGGCGGCACCGGCGATCCTCGAACGACTACATGGGGTCCGGTGGTCGCTCGTGCGGCCCCTGATCGCGCTGCTCGGACGGAATCCGGGTTGGCCGGGTGGCTACACGCCGGCGCCGTGGCTCGCCCATCCCGACGCGGCGGTGCGCCGCGAGGCGCTCCGGCAGATGCTCCGCGCGCCAGAGTCGCGCGATGTCGCGATCGTACGCGCGCTCGGCGATGCCGACGAAGGGAACGTGCGCCTCGGGCTCGGCGCCGCGATGACCGGCTGCCCGCGGGACGCCGCGGCGATGTTGCGCGCCCGTGCCGACGACGCGACGCTCTCGCCGGACCTGCGCGCGCTCGGCGTGCGCGCGCTCGCGAGCCATCGATCGCCGGAGACGCCGGCGTGGCTCGCCGCGCGCGTCGTGCGCACGACGCGGCTCATGCGACGTCCCGCGCTCGTACCGAAGTCGCCCGAGATGCTCGCGGCGCTCGAGGGACTCGCGACGCACTGGCGGGAGGATCCGAAGGCGAAGGAGGCGCTCGCGCTCGCGGCCGCGAGCGGGGACGACGAGGTCCGGCTCGCCGTGGAGGTCCGCGCGTGAGCGACGCCGTCCGCTTCCTGACCGCGTTCGCGCAGGCGCTCGCGACGATGTCCCTCTACGGGGAGGGGCATCCGGCGCGCGAGCGGATCGTCGACGCCGCGTTCGACCTCCTGCAGCGATTGCTCGAGGACGACCCGCGCCCACGCTTCAGTTTCCTCGGGCAGGACGTCGTGTATGGCGAGCTCGCGATGCGCGAGCTCGGCGACTGGCCGTGGGGCGTGCGGCTCTCGAACGCCGGCGTGCAGCGCCTCGAGTTCCAGCGCGGCACCGATCGCGAGGAGTTCTCGCTGTTCCTCGATGAGGTGCTCGCTCGTCTCACCCTGCAGGCGGTGGACAGCGCGACGCGGAACCCCGAGCGCCGGACGAGTATCCGGTTCGGCGCGATCGGCGTGAAGGGCAGCGACGAGCAGGTGCGGCCGGCGGAGGCCCCCTTGCCGACGGCGACGGTGCGCTACTCGCTGCAGGACGAGGCCGAGGCGGTCCGCTGGCTGCATGACGAGGTGCAGGCGCGCGGCGAGTTGCAGCTGCTCGAGGCGGAAAGCGTCGTGCGGTCACTGTCGGTCGCGATGCATGGCGACAAGGCGGTCGTGCTGCCGCTCGTGCAGCTCAAGGAGTACGATCAGTACACGACGACGCACTCGCTCAACGTGTCGGTGTTGACGATGGCGCTCGCGGAGTGGATGGGGATGGCGGCGAAGGACGTGCGTGCCTTCGGCGTCGCGGGACTGCTGCACGACCTCGGCAAGGTGCGCATCCCAAAGGCGGTGCTGAACAAGCAGGGGAAGCTCAGCGACGAGGAATGGACGATCATGCGGCGCCACCCCGTGGACGGGGCGAGAATCATCTATGAGAGCGACCGCGACCTGGACCTCGCGGCGGCGGTCGCGTATGAGCACCACATCATGATCAACGGGCAGGGATACCCGCGGCGGCACTTCGAGCGTGGCGTGCACGCGGCGAGCCGGCTCGTGCACGTCTGCGATGTCTATGACGCGCTGCGCACGAAGCGACCGTATCGCGAGGCGTGGGAGTCGGAGCGCGTGCTCACGCACATCGAGGCGAGCATCGGGAGCGACTTCGACGCCGAGGCGGCGACGGCGTTCGTGGCCATGATGCGGCAGTGGGAGCGCCGGCCGGCGTCGATGGACGAGGCCGAGGAGCCGGCGGCGGCGGGAGGCGCGGCATGAACGGCGATGGGCGCCCGATGCGCTTCCGCTCGCTCAGCGATGCCGAGAGCCTGCGCTCGTTCGTCGCGAACCTGCGCGAGGCGATCTACATCACGAACGGGCGCGGTGACATCCTCGACGCGAACCCGGCGTTCTTCGCGCTGCTCGGCGTGCGCTCGCTCGACGACCTCGCGTCGTATGGCGCGAACGAGCTCGTCGTCGACCCGTCGCGCCGGCTCGCGCAGCTCGAGCAGATCGAGCGCGACGGCTTCGTGCGCGACTTCGAGATGCAGATCGTGCGGCCCGACGGCTCGCTGCTGACGGTGCTCGACACGGTCTACATGGTGCAGGACCCCGACAGCGGGGAGCTGCTCTATCACGGCATCCTCGTCGACATCACGCAGCGCAAGCGCATGGAGGAGGAGCTCCGGCAGCAGAGCATGCGTGACCCACTGACCGGCTGCTTCAACCGGCGCTATCTCGCCGACATGGATGAGGAGCTGAGCCCGTCGGACACGCCGTGGGGATGCCTCTTCATCGACATCGACCACTTCAAGAAGTACAACGACGAGTTCGGCCATCAGATGGGCGACAACACGCTCATCCGCATGAGCCGCTTCCTCATGCGCCAGGTGCGCGCCGAGGAGCCGGTCGTGCGCGTCGGCGGGGACGAGTTCGTGATCGTGCTGCGCGGCGCGAGCGAGGCGCAGACGATGATGGTCGCGCAGCGCATGCAGGCGGCGGCGCTGCGCACGGCGCCGGTGCCGTTCTCGCTCGGCTGGGCGTTCCGCCAACCGCTCGAGGCCTTGATGACGACGGTGCACCGGGCGGATCAGAGCCTGCTCGCGGTGCGCGTGATCGAGCGGACGCCGACTCGGATCACGGGGGCGGTGCTTCGGGACGAGTCGGCGCTATAGGACGTGAGATGTGAGATGGGAGGGGCGCGGCCGTTCGGCCGCGCCTCTTTGCGCTCTGGGTGATGTGCAAGTTCTCGGGCGGCTGGCGTCTCCTCGGTGAACCTGACCGGGAGAACCTGTGTTCATGCGCCTCGCCACTGCACTCAACCTGTTGGCTCGCAAGTACTTGTCGGTCGGCGCCGCTGCCTTGGCGTTGGCGGCCGGTGCGTCAGCCGATGCCGCCGCCCAGACCCGCCCGGTGGACTGCGAGCGACGCGTCTGCGTCGCGACGCCGTGCCCGCAGCCGCGCTGCGTCATCACTACCGTCCAACGTGTCGAGCGCACCGCGCGCGAGGTGAACGTCGCGCTCGAGGGGCGCGTGCTGCGCTATGAGGTGACGGAGCGCTGGACGAATCGCGGACACACGATCGGCGAGGCGGACTACGTGCTGCCGCTCCCGCGCGGCGCGGCGTTCGAGGATCTTGCCCTTGAGATCGACGGTGAACTCGTGACCGGCGAGGCGCTCGATGCGGGCAAGGCGCGCGCGGTCTACGAGGAGATCGTGCGCCGCAAGAAGGATCCGGCACTCGTCGAGTGGATGGGCATGGGCGTGCTCCGCACCCGCATCTTCCCGATCCAGCCCGGCGAAACGCGCACGGTCGTCGTGCGATTCCGTGCGGTCGCCGAACGCGAGGGCGACGCGTTGCGCATCGACGTGCCGGCGCCGCGCGGCGAGGGCACGAACGCGAGCGGCACTGACCTCAGGCTGCGCTGGCCGACCGGCGACGGTTTCGGCGACGCGTGGTCGCCGACGCATCGCGTCGACGTCGATCGCGCCGGCGCGCGACGCGTCGCCCACGTCCGCGACGCGAACGGGACGGTCACGCTGCTCGTGCCGGTCCGCACGAGCGGGTCGGCGGCGATCACCACGCTCGCGCATGCACCGAGCGTCGGCGACGGCTACGCGCTCATCACGCTCACGCCGCCGGTGATCCGCGGCGCGACGACGGCGCGCGACATCACGTTCGTCATCGACGTGTCGGGTTCGATGGCCGGCGTGAAGCTGCGTCAGGCGAAGGCCGCCGGCCGTCAACTGCTCGCGTCGCTCTCCTCGCGCGACCGCTTCCGGTTGATCGCGTTCTCGAACGACGTCGAGGAGTTCCGCGACGGGTGGAGCACGGTGACCGGCGCGACCCGCGAGTCGGCCGAGCGCTGGCTCGACGAGCTGCGTGCGAGCGGCGGCACGAACATCGGAGGCGCGCTCGAGCGCGCGCTCGAGGCGGACGCGCGCGCCGGTCGCTTGCCGCTCGTGCTCTTCATGACCGATGGCGCACCGACCGTCGGTGAACGGCGCGCCGAGCGTCTCGCGGCTCGCGCCGCCGAGCTGCGCGGAGCGCGCCGCGTGTTCACCTTCGGCATCGGCGCCGACGTGAACGCCGCGCTGCTCGAGCAGGTCGCGCTCGACGGCGCCGGGACCGCGCACTTCGTACGACCGGAGGAGGACGTGGAGCGCGTCGTCGGGGTCGTCGCGCAGCGGCTCACGAGCCCCGTCGCGACGGACCTGCGCATCCGAGCCGCCGGCGTCACGCTGCACGCGGTGCAGCCGGCGGGTCGCCTCGATCTCTTCGCGGGCCAGGAACTCGTCGTGCTCGCGCGGTACCGCGGCGCGGCCGAGCAGGGTCGCATCACGATCACCGGCCAGACGGCCGATGGGCCCGTGACGTGGAACGCGACGGCACGCTTCCCGGCGCGTCGCTCGGCCGACGCGTTCGTCGGTCGGCTCTGGGCGACACAGCGCGTCGGGTGGCTGAGCGCCGAACGCCGGAAGAACGGCGCGTCACGTGAGGTCGACGACGAGATCCGCGAGCTGGGCGAGCGGTGGGGCATCCCGACCGAACTCACGTCGTACCTCGTGCTCGAGCCAGGGATGGTCGCGAACGTTCCGACGCCGCGTCCGTTCGACGGCCGGGCGCGCCATGAGCGTCCGACGGCGCAGCGCGTGGATGCGACCTCGGCGGCGGGCAGCGGTGCGGCGCGTGCGCTCGTCCCGCCGGCCGCCGCGCCCTCGGAGTTCGAGGCGGCGAAGGCCGCGGCCGAGATGCGCGCCGCCCGCTCGCTGTCGGACATGGCGGCGATGCGTGCGGACGAACGGGCGACATCGACGCGGCGGTTCGCGCTGCGTGACGGCACATGGGTGGACCTGCGGCCGGAAGCGAAGGACGCGCGCGTGCTGCGCGTGAAGCCCTTCTCCGAAGCGTACTTCGCGCTCATGGAGCGGGCCCCGGAGTTGCGCGAGGCCTTCGCCTTGGGCGAGCGTGTGCGGGTGCACGGACGCGCGATGACGCTCCTCCTCGCCGACGATGGCGTGGAACGTCTCGCCGAACGTGACCTCGCCGCCTTCATCCGTGACTGGTGACATCGCTTGGACGAAGACCGCAGTCTGGCCGAACGCCTCTTCCGCACCTACCACGAGACCCTCGTGCGCTATCTCACCCGTCGGCTGGGTGATCGCGACTGGGCCGAGGAGGTCGCGCAGGAGGTGTTCGTCCGGGCGATGCGGCAGGAGCGGATCGTGAACGAGCGATCGTGGGTGTTCGCGGTGGCGCACAACCTCGTGCGCGACGATGCGCGGCGCGACGCGCGCAACCGTCGGCATCTCGAGCTGCTCGCGTCGGAGCAGCGCGAGGCGCGTCACGAGGCGCCGGATGCGCCGCTCGAGCGCGCGCAGGACGCGGCGTTCGCGCGGCGCGCGCTGGAGTCGATCACCGAGCGCGACCGGCAGGCGCTGTTGCTGAAGGAGGAGGGGCTGGACTACACGGAGATCGCCGAGGTGCTCGGCATCGAGCGCACGTCGGTCGGCACGACCTTGTCGCGGGCGCGTCGGCGGCTCGCGGAGTCATATGAGGCGCTCGTGGCCGAGCGTCGGGGAGGATCGCATGTCGCGTCCTGACGAGGGACTCATCCACGCCTGGCTCGACGGTGAGCTGCCGCCCGAGGAGGCGGCGCGCGTCGAGCGGCTCGTGGCCGAGGACGCCGAGTGGGCGGCGGCGGCGGCGGAGGCGCGCGGGCTTGTCGCCGCGTCGAGCCGGATCCTGCGGGCGCTCGACCATGTGCCGGGTGACGTGATCCCGGCCGGAGGGTCGCGCGCGCCGGTGCGGCGTCCGTTCGCGTCGCGGGTCTGGGTGCGCATCGCGGCGGGCGTCGTGCTCGTGGCGGGGGTCTCGGTCGCGCTGCGCATGGACATCGCGACCGAGAGCGGCATGTCGACCGCGTTGACGGACGCCGTGACGCCGAGCGTCGGGGCGGACTCCATCGCGACGTCGCCGGGTTCGGCTCGTGACATCCAGCCTCCCTCGACGATCCCGACGATCGGCTCTGGCGCCGCGGCGACGATCTCCGCGCCGCGGGATGCGCGCGTCGACGCACCGCGTGAGCGCACGATGGCGAGCGCCGAACGTCAGCTCGACGCACCGTCGCCGTCACCAGCGCCGCCACCCCCGACGCGGTCCGCGCCGGCGCAGAGTCCGGCGGCGCTCTCGGCGGACGTCGCGCCCGCGAACGCGCCTGCCCTCGTCGGTGCCGCGTCAGCCGAACGAGAGCGGCTTGAGGCGCAACGGGATGCGGCCTCTCAAGTCGAACAGCGCGCCGCCTCGGCTTTGCGACAGCGTCGCGAAGCGGCGGCGCCGACTGCGCCGTCGGCACAGGCGTTCCGCGGCGCAGCGAAGGCGCTGAGCGTCCAGGCGCTCGACGGCTGTTGGCGCGTGACGACGACCGCCGGCGCCGACTCGCTGCTCGTCACGCCGCGCGTGTTGCGGACCGACGGCGACACGCTTGTCGTCGATGCGGGCGTGATCGGGCGACCGGCGTATGTCGCTCGTGACGGGGATGACACACTGCGCGGCGAGATGCCTGACGCGAACGGCCGTCGCGTGCCGTTCACCGCCGCACGCGTCGAGTGCCCGGTGCCGTCTACTCCCGCGCCTCGGCGATGATCTCGTCGGGACGCTCGCGCAGCGCGCGCAGTACGGTGTTCCCGGCGGCGAAGGCGCCGAGGAGGGTCACGAGGTAGAACGTGTAGAAGCGCCACCAGAGCAGCGCGCCGCCGAGGAACCCGGCCGCGAGCGTGCCGCCGAGCGCGAGCTTGAACGAGAACTCCACCGCGCCACCGCCGCCGGGCGCCGGCGCCATCGCGCTGCCATAGAGCAGGACGAGCGACCAGAGCAGCAGCGGCGCGACCGACGTCTCGGGCGCGACCGACAGCACGATCACGACG
>CAYSAR010000030.1:0-15709 GCA_964428985.1 uncultured Gemmatimonadaceae bacterium
GGCAGTACGCCGCGGGCATCGACGAACGCCTCGGCGTCGACCTCTGCGGGGAGGTGCGTGACGAGCGATGCGCCGTCCTCGTGCACGCCCTCGGCGCCGGCGTCGAACATCGCCGTCGCGACCAGCTCCCGCAGCGACGGCGAACTCGGTTCGATCGCGACGCGCGACCAGCTCACGCGTTCAGCGCGTCCTTCATCTTCGCCCAGAAGCCCTTCTCCCGCTTCTCCGGCGGACGCTGCTGGACCTCGTGCAGCTGCTCGATGATCCGTTCCTCCTGCTTGTCGAGCTTCTGCGGCGTCCACACCTGCACGCGCACGTGCAGGTCACCCGTCCCGCTCGCATTCACGCGTGGCAAGCCGCGCCCGCGCAGCGTGAAGACCTGCCCGCTCTGCGTCCCCGGGGGCACGCGCAGCGTCAGCGGGCCGGTGACGCCGGGGGCCTCGACATCGGCGCCGAGCACGACCTGCGGATACGTGACGAGCACCTCGCAGTACAGGTCCTCGCCGTCGCGCTCGAAGCGCTCGTCCTCGATGACGTCGAAGACGACGATGACGTCGCCACGCGGCCCGCCGCGCACGCCGGCGTTGCCGACGCCTCGCAGGTGCATGTACTGCCCGGTCGAGACGCCCGGCGGCACCTTGATCTCGATCGTGTGCTCGCCGCGTTGGCGGCCTTCACCGCGGCACGCCTTGCACGGCGACTGGATCATCACGCCTTCGCCGCGGCAGGTCGGGCATGGCGCGACGCTCACGAACTGGCCGAAGAAGCTCTGCTGCGCGCGACGCACCTCGCCCTGCCCGTTGCAGGTCGTGCAGCGCTGGGGCTTCGTCCCCGCCTCGGCGCCGTTGCCGCCGCAGCGCTCGCATGGGTCGAGCAGCTTGAGCTTGACCGTCTTCGAGATGCCCGTCGCGACCTCGAGCATCGTCAGGTCGAGGTCGATCTTGACGTCGGCGCCTGACCGCGGTCCGGCCTGCTGGCGACCACTGCCGCCGCCGAACAGGTCGCCGAGTCCGAAGTCGCGCATGAAGATGTTGAGCGCCTCGGAGAGGTCCACGTGGTGGAAGCCACCGCCGCTCCCGCCACGCAGCCCCGCCTCGCCATAGCGATCGTACGCGGCGCGCTTCTGCGGATCGCGCAGCACGTCGTACGCCTCGGTGATGGCCTTGAACTTCTCCTCGGCGTCCTTCGACCCCCCGTTCCGGTCCGGGTGGTACTGCATCGCGAGCTTGCGATACGCCTTCTTGATCTCGTCGTCGTCCGCGGTCCGCGAGATACCGAGGGTGGAGTAGAAGTCAGCCATTTGGGGAGGGTCGATGCGACGGAGTGGCGGGGTCCTGCCGCCGTGGCCGGACCCGGTCTCAACTTAAGGCAGCACGGGCAAGGGCGATGCCAGCGCGCTATGCGAGCAGGTCGGTGACGAGCGACGAGGCGTGCGTCACGAGCGAGATCACCTTCTCATACGGCATGCGCGTCGGGCCGATGACGCCGATCACGCCGCTCAGGCTCCCCGCCTTGTACTCGGCCGTCACCAGCGTCAGGCCACCGAGCAGCTGACTGCCATGCTCATCGCCGATCGTGATCGAGACACCCGGCGACGTCGCGCGGTCGCGCAGCAGCGAGGCGAGATGCGCGCGCGTCTCGGTGAGCGTGAGCAGTCGCTTCATCTGCTCGCCGGATGCGAACTCCGGCTTGTCCGCCAGCACCGACGCCTGGCCGAGCAGCACCGATTCTTCGTCCGGACCGCCCGCGACCTCGAAGAGCTGCTCGCCTTCCTGGACGAAGATGTTGAGGAGTTCGTGCGCCCCTTCGGACGGCGACGCGTCGCGCAAGCGCGCCGGGAGCGTCGCGCGGATCTCGCCCAGCGAGAGGCCCGCGAGGCGCTCGGTGAGCACGCGCTGCACCTCGGCGATCGCTTCGTCAGCGATCTCGCCGGCGATCTCAATGAAGATCGTGCGGACACCGCCACCTCTCAGCGTGAGCACGAGGATCATCTTCTCGCTCGAGAGGCGGACGAGTTCGAGCCGCTGGAGGACGGTCTGGTCGAGCCGGGGGCCGAGCGCGACGCCGAGCTCCTGCGTCAGGATGCCGAGCGACTGGGCGGCGCGCCGGAGGATCGTCTCGATCGCCGAACCGCCGGGGCCGATCTCGACGGCGAGGCGGTCGCGTTCGGGGACGACGACGGGTTCTCCGCGCATGAGGCCATCGACATAGATGCGGTAGGCCCGATCGGTCGGGATGCGTCCCGCGGAGGTGTGGGGGTGGAAGAGGAATCCCTTCTCCTCCAGATCGGCCATGGCGTTCCGAATCGTCGCCGGCGAGACGCCAAGGCCGAACTTCCGGGCGATGGTCCGCGAGCCGACCGGCTCGGCCGTCTCCACATATGAGCGCACGACGGCCTCAAGGACGAGGCGCTCGCGTTCCGTGAGCTCGTGATGGGCCATAAGTGCAAGATTACTAATGACTTCTGAGCGAAGTCAAGGCGGCGGCGAGGGCGTCGAGACGGAGCCAGCCGGTGGGTGTGAGCACGAGACGATCGCCGTGGCGAGATGCCCACCCGGCGTCGAGCCAAGGGGTAACCTCCTTCCACTCATTTTGACGGATATTGAGGCCGTCGCGCGTGCGCAGACCGAGGTAGACAGCCTCGGCGATCCGCTCCTGTTCACCCAGTTCTTCGTCGCCCTCAAGCGGATCTCGGCCTGCCTGGACCTGCCGGAGCCACTCCGTGTAGGCGGCCGCGTTCCAGCGACGCCGCGCGCCGTCGAAGCCGTGGGCCGCCGGGCCGAGGCCGAGGTACGGGACACCCGTCCAGTACGCCGAGTTGTGCTTCGCCCGGTGGCCGGGGAGGCCATAGTTCGAGACCTCGTAGTGCTCGAACCCAGCCGCCGCGAGGCGCTCGTGGGCCCGCAGGAACTCCTGCTCGTAGCGCTCCTCGGGGGCCTCGGCCACCTCCCCCCGGGCGGTCCACCGGCCGAGCGGCGCCCGCGGTTCGATGGTCAGTCCATAGATCGAGACGTGGGTCGGCTCGAGCGCGAGGGCCTGATCGAGGTCGGCATCCCAGTCCCGGTCGACCCCGGAGCGGCTGGGGACGGCGAAGATCAGGTCGACCGAAATGTCCGAGATGCCTCCGTCCCGGAGGGCTCGGACACCGGCCGCGACCTGTTCGACCGTATGCTGCCGGTGCATCCAGCGGAGGACTTCCGGGTCAAACGACTGGACTCCCATCGAGACCCGGTTCACACCGGCGGCCCTCCAGGCGGCGACGGACGCCGGATCAACGTCCTCCGGATTGACCTCGATCGTGAGCTCGAAGCCCTCCGGCATTGTGGAAAAGTCGTCCGTGCCGGCAAAGCGCGCGAGTCGCGAAAGGAGGTCGGCGATGCCGGCTCCGCCGAGCTTCGAGGGGGTCCCGCCGCCGAGATACACGGTCTGGAGCTGACTCGCGTCAATCGCTGGGCGGCGTGTTGCGAGTTCCGCCATTATGGCGTCATTGAACTCGGAAGCCGGGACGGTCCGCCGAACGGCAATCGCGAAATCGCAATATGAGCAGCGCCGTCCGCAGAACGGCACGTGGACGTAGATGTGCTGGTAGGGGCGGGGTCCGGCGGTCATCGACGCGATTCGCGAAGGTCCGAATGCCGCCAGCGGGGCGCCTGCCCGCGCGGCTCCGGACCCAATGAGGCGGCCTGCGACGCGCCAGGGCCCGATCGCACGACGCTCGCTTGCTCAAGCTGCCAGCCGCAGGGCGAGGGACAGCGCAAGCGAATGAGTACGGACCCTTCCCCACGGTTTGAGAACGACTTAAAGTGTTTTCTCAAACAAAGCATCCATAAAGCGTTATGAGTCCTATCTACCGTAACGCTTGACATGCTGCGTGGAATGCTCTCGTCGCCAAGCAATCCACAAACCGGAATCTTTGTCCGGGTCTTTCTCGACGCGCGGCGCCGAGTTATCGGGCAGTGAACGCTCGATTGAGCGTCGGCGACTCGCCTCGCCGAGGTCGCCGCCGAATCCGATGAGCGCCCCACCCCTCTCGTTCCGCCGGATCCGGCGTAGCGCCTTGGCGCGACACGGAGATTGTGCCGCCGCGGTGTCACGACCCCGCCAGAGCGCGCCGGTACCCCACCCCGACCCGCTCCACCAGTCCGTCGACCTCGAGCCGCGTGAGCCGCTCAGCTGTCTGCCGTCCTGACAGTCCAGCCTGGAATGCGAGGTCGTCGATCGAGCGCTCGCTCACCCCGAGCAGCCTGAAAAGGGCGGCGTCGACGCTGTCCGCGGGATCGAGCTTCGACCCGTCCACCCGGCGCGAATTTGTGGACAACTTGTAAAGTCCCAACAAGTCTTCCACATCGGTGATGACCTGGGCGCCGTCTCGGATCAGCTGGTTTGAACCACCGGCGCGAGGGTCATCGATGAGACCGGGCACTGCCGCGACGGTCCTGCCGAGTTCCATCGCATGGTTCGCCGTATTCATCGCGCCGGACTTGAAACCGGCTTCGACGACCACGGTCACCTCGGCCAGCGCGGCGATCAATCGGTTCCGGCGGGGAAAACAACCGGGTCCGGCCGAAGCGCCCGGTTCGGCCTCGGAGAGGACGGCCCCCTGCCCGGCGACCTGAGCATGCAGGACGCGGTGTCCGACCGGGTACGGCACGTCGGCCCCGGTCCCCATCACGGCGATTGTCCGGCCGCCGGCCTCAAGCGCCCCGCGATGAGCGGCGGCATCGACGCCGCGAGCCAAGCCGGAGACGACGACCAGACCCTTCCGGGCGCACGCGGCGGCGAGCCGCTTCGCGGTCCGCTCGCCATACGCGGAAGCCTCACGGGTCCCGACGATCGAGACATGAAGCCCCTTGGCGCCGGCGAGCGCGGACGCGTCGCCCAGGCACCAAAGACCCGCTGGCGGTGCCGAAAGGTCCCGGAAGCAGTCGGGGAGGGAGGACGCCGGCAGCCAGACCGGCCCGCGCGCCCCCTCGCCCGCGGCCGGCCTCATGGCAGCGCGGCGGCTCGTTGCTGACGCTCCGCGAACTCGGCCGCCTTCCGCATCTCGAGCAGCCGGCTCCACCAAGCGGCCTTGAGCTCCTCGAGCCCCATGCGACCCGCGGCCGAGATCGAGTAGAGCCCGAACGCGCCGGGCGCCTCGATCTCGGGGACATAATGCTCGCCCAGCAGGTCGAGCTTCGTGAACACCACGCAGTGCGGCTTCGCCGCGAGTTCGGCCGAGTGCGCAGCGACCTCGGCGCGCAGCTGGTCATACTCGGCTTGCCAATCCATCGTATCGATTGGGATCAGGAAGGCGAGCATCCGGGTCCGCTCGATATGCCGAAGGAACTGGAGGCCGAGCCCCTTCCCCGTGTGCGCCCCCTCGATGATTCCCGGGATGTCAGCGACGACGAAGGTGCGCGAATCCGAGAGCTGGACGACGCCGAGGTTCGGCTGGAGCGTCGTGAATGGGTAGTCGGCGATCTTCGGACGGGCGGCGGAGATGACGGAAAGGAGCGTGGACTTCCCCGCATTCGGCTGCCCGACGAGCCCGACGTCGGCGATGAGCTTGAGCTCGAACTCGAGTCGACGCTCCTGCCCTTCCTCGCCTGGCTGCCACTCCCGCGGGGCCTGGTGAGTCGCCGTCGCGAAGAAGGTGTTCCCCTTCCCGCCGCGGCCGCCGCGCGCGACGACGATCTCCTGCCCGTGCTCGAGGACATCCCCGATGCGCTCGCCGGTGTCCTTGTCACGGATGACGGTGCCCGGCGGCACCGGCAGGACGACGTTCGCCCCCGAGCGGCCGGTCTTGTTCGACCCCATGCCGTGCTCGCCCCGCTCCGCTTCCCAGCGGTCGCGGTAGGTGAAGTCGAGCAGCGTGGACAGGTTGGAATCACCGCGCACGATGACGTCGCCGCCCTTGCCGCCATCGCCGCCGTCGGGTCCACCCATGGGGGTGAACTTCTCGCGACGGAACGACGTGCAGCCCGAGCCGCCGGTGCCGGCGATCACTTGGACGGTGACGAGGTCAATGAACACGCTGGATCAGATGGCAGGTGGCAGGAAGCAGGAAGCAGGTGCGACAGCGTGTTGAAAGGTAGTGGGCGCCCTTCAGCCCCACTTGCCTGTCGGGCGTGCTCATTTCCCGACCACTCGCTCCAACAACAATCGAGCGCGCCTCAGGTTGTCGACGTTGACGACCCCATCGAGCGCGTCCAGCGCAGCGGCAACCTCGTTCGGCGTCGAGCCGGTGTTCAGCGCGCCGTGGAGGTGCGAGTGCAGCTGTCGGTCCTGCCCCGCCGCGACGCACGCGGCCACGACGCAGAGTTCGCGCAGTCGCAGCTCGAGCCCCGGGCGAGAGAGGATCTTTCCGTAGCCCTCGACGACCATCCATTCATCCAGCGCCGGATGCAGCGCGTGAATGTTGTACCGCAGCTTCTCATAGAACTTCCCGTACACCTGCCGGCAGGTCGCCTCGCCCTGTTCCCGCCACCGGTCGAGATCCGGCTCGGGCAGGAGTTCCGCCGCCGGCGCCGTGACACCCGAGACCCGGCGCCACTCGCGCGTCGCGTTGAGCGTGCGCGGGAAGCCGGCGAACAGGTACGACTGGAGGATCGTCTCCTCCACCCACGCGTTCGGCACGTCGACCTCGAGACACACCGCGCAGGCGACGCGCACCTCTTCCTCACTCCCGCCGGCGATGACGGCGGAGAGCCGAACGAGTGCCTTGACCTGCGGCGTCAACATGGCGCGACGCGCCCGCTGCGATGGTGCCGTTCGAGCGCGCGTCGCATCGGGATCACGCCGCGCTCGCTCAGGACAGGATCGGCCTGACTTCGCCGACCTGTTCGCCGCGCGTGTTGCGCACGGGACGCCGGACGATCTCGGCGAGCCGCGGCGGCAACTCGGCCGGCAGGACGCCGAGCTTCTGGAGCGCGACGAGCACGGCAATGTGCTGTGCGCGCGGCGAGCCGTCCTCGACCTTCACCGCGAGCCCGAGCCCGAGCGAGGGCACGGCCGCGCAGTGCACCCCTTCGGCGCCGACCTTCGGGATCACCTCGCCGTTCGTCTCCTGCACGACGACCGTATCGAACCGGTCGGTGCCACCGAAGAGCAGCGCGTGTGAGCGGATCGCCCTTCCGGTGCGTGCGGGGATCTCCTCGCCGGCGACGAGCGCGCGTCCCCACCGCGCGTATGCGAGCGCCATGCGGTCGAGCGGCAGCGCCATCACCGTCACACCGCACCCATCGATGCCGAGGGGCATGTCGTCGAGCGGCACGCCGGTCCAGGCCGAGACCTCGCCCAGGCATTCGCGCTGGACGGGATGATCGTGATGCTCGTAGCCACGCGTCGACCATCCGCCGGTCTTCGCGCGCGCGAGCATCGCCGCATGCTTGCCACTGCAGTTGTTATGGAGGCGGGAGAGCGGCAGGCCGCTCTCGCGGAGCAACTTCGCCCCGCGGATCGAGAGCGGTTCGTGCGGCCCGCAGGCGAGGTCGCCCTCCTCGAAGCCAAGCGACGCCAGCATGCGCGTCGCGAGCGCGACGTGCTCCGGTTCGCCACCATGGGATGCGCAGGCGAGCGCGAGTTCCTCGTCCCCCCAACCGAGCGTCTCGAAGCCGCCCGCCGCGAGCAGCGGCATCACTTGGAAGGGTTTCGAACAGGACCGCCACATCGTCACGAGCGCGCTGTCGCGCGCCGCGGCGACGAGCACGTCGTCGCTGCCGATGACCGCGGCGTGCACGCGGTGCTGCGACTCGATCGCATCACCGCGCGTGACTTCGACGTCGAGGTTCATCGCGAGCATGGCCGAACGATAGTCACGGGGCGGCGAGAAGGGCGAGGAGTCCCTCGCGCGTGTTCCGGCGCGGATCCTCGAGCACGACGGCGAGCAGGCGCGCGAGCGCCTCGCCGATCGCGCGACCGTCGGGGATGCCGGCGGCGCGCAGGTCATCGCCGTCGATCGCGAGGTCGGCGACGGTGAGCGGGTCGCGCCAGGCGATGCGCAGTGCGCGGCGGTACAACGCGATGCCGGTGCGGCGGTCATCGCGCCCTTCGGCGGCGGCGCGCGCCCAGAGCAGGCGCGCGACGCCCGGCACCGCCAGGCGCCCGGCGCGCGCGACGAGCTTGCGCAGCGCGACGTCGTCGATCGACGCCTCGAGCCGCGCCGGATCGAGCGCCGCGACCGACGTCGCGAGGCCGAGCACGACGCGCACCTCATCGTTCGAGCACTTGAGCCCGCGCAGCGCCGCCTCGAGCCGCCTCCGATCGAACGCATCGTCGGCCGGTTCCACGAAGAGCGCGGCGAAGCGCACGAGGCCTCGGTCGGGGCGTCGCGGGAGCCCGGGACGCGCGAGGTGGTCGAGCGACCTGAAGCGCGCGGACGGCGCGTCGGCGAGCGCGGGGATGAGCGCGGCGAACACCCCGGCCTCGCGATAGCGCTCCATCGTCGCCGACGGGTGCCGCACCTGTTCCATGATCTTGTCGAGCTCCTGCTTCACGCGCTCCATCGAGAGGCGTCCGAGGTGCGGCGCACTCTCCTGGATCGCGCGCCAGGTCGCGGGATCGATCTCGAACCCGAAGCGGCCGGCGAAACGCAGCGCGCGCAGCGCGCGCAGCCGGTCCTCGCGCATGCGCTCGGCCGCGTCGCCGACGGCGCGCACGAGACGACGCTCGAGGTCGCCGCGTCCATCGAACGGATCGCGCACCTCGAGCCGCTCGGCGTGCACGGCGATCGCGTTGATCGTGAAGTCGCGCCGCGCCAGATCCTCCTCGAGCGTCGCGCCGTACTTCACGACGGCGTGCCGGCCATCGGTCTCGACGTCATGCCGGAACGTCGTGACCTCATGGAGCACGCCAGCGCGGTCGAGCACGCCGACGGTGCCGAACTTGAGGCCGACGGGCACGGTGCGCCGGAAGAGCTTCTGCACCTGCTCCGGCCGCGCCGACGTCGCGACGTCCCAGTCCAGCGAGTCGATGCCGAGCAGGGCGTCGCGCACGGCCCCGCCGACGCACCACGCCTCGAAGCCCGCCTGCTCGAGCGTGCGCGTGATCTCGCGGATCGACACGGGGGGCGCAAAGGGCGACGAGGTCATCGCCGGAAAGATGACGAGGTCAACGGCGATCTTCGAGCGCGCCGAGCACGAGGCCGGCGAGGATGACGGCGCCGCCGGCGAGCGTCCACGGACCCGGGACCTCACGGATGGCGGGGAGCACCGCGGCGAGGATCGTCGCGCCGACCGGCTCGAAGAGCACGGCGAGACTGACGACATACGCCGGCACGTAGCGCAGCGCCCAGTTGAAGCCGGTGTGTCCGAGCAGCATCGGACCGAGCGCGATGCCGAGGAAGATCAGGATCTCCCGCGACGGCTGCGGCGTGAGCGAGACGTCGAGCGGGAGGGCGAGGGCGAGCAGCGTGACGAAGCAGGCGCCGTAGACGAGCCCGACATACGGCCAGAGCGAGAGCCGCTGGCGGATCGAGCGGCCCGCCAGGTAGTAGAGACCGACGGCGACGGCGCCGAGCAGCGCGAGCGCGTTGCCCAGCGTCGCGTGGGGCGCGGTCGCGCCCCCTTCGCCCACGCCGTCAAGGGAAAGCAGCGCGGCCCCCACGAGCGCGATGATGATCCCCGCGAGCTGCCGACGCGATGGCCGTTCGCCGAATGCCATCGCCGACCCCGCGATGACGACGATCGGGTGCATGTTCACGAGCACGACGCTCGCGGCGACGCTCGTCAGCGTGATCGACTTGATCCAGGTCCAGAAGTGGATCGCGAGGAAGACACCGGCGGCGAGCGCGACGCCGATGTCGCGTCGGCCGAGCGTGCGGTACTCCCGCCAGGTGCCGGTGGCAGCGAGGAAGGCGCCCACGATGACAAGCGTGAATGCGAGGCGCCAGGACGCGATCGCAAGCGGCTCGGCGTGCGAGAGGCGCGCGAGCGGGCCGGACACCGAGATGCCGACGAACGCCGCCGCGAAGACGAGCGGCAGCGCGGCGGGGCGCGCCGGTCGTGCGGGCTGGGGGGTGTCGGCGGTCGTCACGGCGCGTGGAAGGTGCCACGGCGCGAGGCGTTCGGGCAGTGCATCTTTCGGCGATGCCCACCGACCCTCAGCCGCTCATCGCGCACGGCCGGCTCAAGCACCTGCTCGGCGCGGCCGCGCGCAAGCCGATGCGCATCGCGATCGTCGGCGATGCGATGCTCGACACCTATCTGCGCGGCGACGTCGACCGCATCTCCCCCGAGGCGCCGGTGCCGGTCGTGCGCGTGCGCGAGCGCCGCGACGCGCTCGGCGGCGCGGCGAACGTCGCGCAGAACGTCGCCGCGCTCGGCGCGAAGGCGGAGCTCGTCGCGGTCATCGGGGAGGACCGCGCCGGCGAGCAGGTGCGCGAGATGCTCGATCGCCTCGGTGGCGACGTGCGCGGTCTCGTCCACGCACACCGTCCGACGACGACGAAGACGCGCATCGTCGCGCGCGGCCAGCAGGTCGTGCGCGTGGACGAGGAGGTTGACGTCGATCTCGACGGCGAGGAGATCGACCGACTGCACGCGGCGGTCGACCGCGCCGTGAACGAGGCCGATGCGCTCGTGCTCGAGGACTACAACAAGGGCGTGCTCGTGCAGTCGGTGATCCGCCGCGCGATCGCGACGGCGCGCACGAGAGGGATCCCGGTCGTCGTCGACCCGAAGTACCGCAACTTCTTCGAGTACTCCGGCACGACGGTGTTCAAGCCGAACCGGCGCGAGCTCGAGGCGGCACTCGGCGCGGCGGTCGATCTCGAGCATCCCGAAGCGCTGCCCGCCGTGCTCGATCGCCTCGGCGCCGAGCACCTGCTCCTCACGCTGAGCGAGCGCGGCATGGTGTTGATCGGACGGGATGGGTCGACGCACCGGATCCCGACGGCGGCGCGGGAAGTGTTCGATGTGGTGGGGGCTGGGGATACCGTGACCGCGTATCTCGCCGGCATGCTCGCGGCGGGGGCGACGGCGTTCGAGGCGGCCGTCATCGCGAACTACGCGGCGGGGGTCGAGGTCGGGAAGGCGGGGGCGGCGACGGTCTCGCCTGCGGAGATCTTGGCCGCGGTGGAGTAGGGGGAATTCGGCTTCCAACTACCGGTCGTCGGCTTCCCCGCTCTCCTCCCTAGGTCGCGCTCCCTTCTCATGAGACGACCTCGGCCCGTCATCGCCGGACGTCGTTGCGGGGGCCTTCCCGACCTCGCCCTCTCCCCGGAGAGGCGCGCTGACTGCCGTTGATCGATGCGTCCCGCGCTCGCTTGATGCCATCGGCCTGGCGCGCTTGGGTACCCTCGGCGGATGTTCGCTTGCTTCATTCGCCAAGCCGAGCGTACGCTATGGGTATGCCAGTCACGAACGCGCCGAAGGAGTGGACGGGCGAGATGGTCCGTGCGCTGCCGGAGGATGGGAACCGATACGAGGTGCTCGACGGGGAGCTCTTCGTGACGCCGGCGCCGTCGTGGGCACATCAGGCGATCCTCGCCTGGTTCTTCCTCCCCCTCGCGACGTACGTGCAGCGGCATGCGCTGGGATGGGCGCGATGGTCGCCGGCGGATATCTCGTTCGCGCCTCGACGTCTCGTCCAGCCGGACCTCTTCGTCGTGCCGTATCGCGCCGACGGGGAGCCGCGCGATTGGTCGGAGGTCCGCTCGCTCCTTCTCGCCATCGAGGTGCTCTCGCCTTCGACCGCGTTCGCGGACCGGAATCGAAAGCGCACCATCTACCAGGAGCAGGGCGTCGCCGAGTACTGGATCGTCGATCCTGACGCACGGCTCGTCGAACGTTGGCGCCCGCTCGACGCGCGTCCGGAGATCGCGCGCGATACGCTCGAGTGGCAACCGGACGCGACGCTCGAACCACTCGCGCTGCGCCTGATGGAATGTTGGCCGAGGCACCGGTAAGGCGCCGTCACGGCCACCTGTACTCTGCCACCTGCCACCTGCCACCTGCCACCTCTCCTTACCTCCGCCCCGTCCCTCCCGCCTGCTTCTCGCTCCACCCCACCTCCACCTCGTGCCGCAGCACGGCGCGGAAGCTCTCGGAGTCGAACCGCTCAGCGTTCGCACGGCAGGCGTAGGGGCTCGGCGCGATCGGCAGCGCCTCGAAGCGCGCGACGGCGGCGCGGATGCCGTCGGGCGTCGCGTCATCGAAGAACATGCCGGTGCGGTCGGGGCCCTCCTCGGCACGCACGGTCTCGAGTGCGCCACCCGAGCCGAATGCGAGTACGGACGTCCCGCACGCCTGCGCCTCGAGCGGGACGAGACCGAAATCCTCGTCGGCGGCGAAGACGAAGGCGCGCGCGCGTCGGAACCAATCGCGCAACTCGGCCGCCGCGACCTCGCCGCGCACCATGATGTGCGGATGGCCGTGCGCCAACTCGCGGATGCGCTCGTGCTGAGGCCCTGAGCCGAGCACGACGAGGCGGCGACTCGGGAGTTGCTGGAACGCCTCGACGATGCGATCGAGTCGCTTGTACGGGACCTGCCGACTCGCGCACACGTAGAGCCGCTCGGCGCGCGGGCCGCCCGGCGTGAAGAACTCGAGATCGACCGGCGGATGCGCGACGACGCTCTCGCGGCCGTAGAAGCGCTTGATGCGACCGGCGACGTTCACCGAGTTCGTCACGAACCGGTCGACCGTCGCCGCGGTGCGGTAGTCCCATTTCCGGATACGTTCGAGCGCGACGCGCGCGAGCGCCGCCTTCGGGCCGGTGATGCCGTGATCGGCGAGGTACTGCTCGCGCTGGTCCCAGGCGTAGCGCACCGGCGAGTGGCAATAGCAGACGTGGAGCTGTCCGCGTCGCACCTTCACGCCCTTCGCGACGGCGTGATGACTCGAGACGATGACGTCGTAGCCCGAGAGGTCGAGCGAGCGGATCGCGCGCGGCATGAGCGGGAGCAACGAGCGATAGCGCCCGCCGATGTCGGGTATCCGCTGGAGGAAGCTCGTGCGCGTCGGACCAGCGGCGATGCGCGCGCGGCTCTCCGGCGCCATGTCGTCGAAGAGCGCGAAGATGTCGCTGCCGGGGAACGTGGCGGCGATCTCGCTGATGACGCGCTCGGCGCCGCCGAACTGGGAGAGCCAGTCGACGACGATCGCGACGCGGGGGACGGTGGACACGCGGGGAAGATAAGGCGAGACTTCGCCGTGCGGGCCCATAGCTCAGCGGTTAGAGCGGCGGACTCATAATCCGAAGTGCGCAGGTTCGAATCCTGCTGGGCCCATGCGAACTGCAGATGCAAGAGGTGAGATGGGAGGGGGGCGGCCGTGCGGCCGCCCCCTCTCATGCGTGAGATGTGGGGTCTATCGCCCCTTCTTGCTGGATAGCGACGGTTGTATCATTCGTGTCCGCCGAACAAGGCGAGCACGGGCGCGTAGCTCAGCTGGTTAGAGCGCTGCTTTCACACAGCAGAGGTCGGGGGTTCGAGTCCCTCCGCGCCCACTGGACCCTCACCCACGATCAACGGCCACCCATCCGGGTGGCCGTTCGCGCTTCGATCAGTGCCGCGAGAAGGCGAAGCCGACGTGCACGCTGTAGGCGTCGCCGCCGTTCGGCGTGTGGCCGAGGTCGGCGGTGCCGCCGACGCGCGCGGTGATCGACCCGCTCGACGTGAGGCGCATCGCCTCGAGCATGACCATCCATTCCTGACGCAACAGGTGCTCTGCGACGAACTCGGCCTTCTCGTTCGGCAGGGCGCGCGTGCGCACGAGCAGACCGAGCCGCCCGCGCGCATCGTACCGGTCGAGTCGCAACTCCGCGCCGCCTTCCCGCTGGAGCAGCGGCGTGCCGAGCAGCTGCCCGCGCATCGTGTGCCCCGACGTGACGAGCGTGTGCTCGTAGAAGAAGGCCTGGTCGCGGAACCGCGAGATCGGCCCGATCATGCCGTTCACGGTCGTGAGGTTGAGCGACCAGAGCCGTGAGGCGTCGCCCCAGGCGCGCTGCACGCCGAGCATGAGGGCCGCGTTGTGATCGAGCTCGGCGAGCTGATCCCGCCAACTCGACGAACGGTCGTTCTTTCCGTACTCGACGAACAGCCGCAGGCCAGCCGTCGGCACGCGCAGGCTCATCGAGAGCGACGCGAGCTGGTTGTCGAGCTCGGTGTCGTAGTCGCCACCGGCCGCCTCGTAGACCGAGCCGAAGGGCACGAGCAGCTCGCGCGCCCCCATCGCCTCCCAGTCGCGGTGCGTCAGGCGGATCATGCCGAACTCGAGGCGACCATCGAGCACCGGCGGACGCCACCGCCCGCCGATGAACGACGTGTAGCGTGCGCCGGTGCGCCGTTCCGGCGCCCACGCGGTCTGCGGGGTGCGTCCCCACCCCACGATGCCGTCGAACGTCCCGATGACCGTCCGGATGCCGTCGGTCGTCGCGAGCTCGAGCCGCGGGATGCCGGATGCGCCGGGTTGAAGGACGATCGCGTGATCGGTGCCGGGCCCGAATCGCATCGAGCGCGAGGTAAGCGCGAGCCGTGCATGACGCCACGCGAACGACGCGCTGCTCTCGCCGGCATCGATGCGCGCGAGCGTGCCGTCACCATGCCGCTGCGGGAGGTCGATCGAGATCGGTACCGCGGGGTCCGACCATGGGAACGGACCCGTCGTCGGCGCGAGCGCGAACGCCGCGTTCTGCGCGACCCACGCCTCCGGTTCGATGCGCACGTCGAACCGGCCTCTCCGGAACGCGACGCCGGCGCTCGCCCGCGCGTTCGCCCCGCGGCCCGACCACGCCGGTCCATCCGAGAGCATCGAGGGCAAGCCGCTATTCATGTTCGCGCCGAGCGTGGCGCCGAGTCGCCGCCATCCGTCGGCGCTTCCCTCCTCCATCGCGGCGCGCGACCACGGTCCTTCGCGCGACGCGACCAGCTCGAGCGCGCGCGCATAGCGATCGCGCTCGCCCCCGATGCGCGGGCCCGGCTGTGCGCCTCCCTCGCCTCGCGGCGCGAGCAGCGCGAGCGCGACGAGGACGGCGGCGGCGATCGCACTCCGGGTCGACCCCCGGCCCCTTGTATCGCTCGATGGCATGGTTGAACGTTCGCGGGAATGCACTCGGGACGCCAACGCGCCAGCCTCGCGCTCATCGGCATGTCCACGTTCGCGTCCGCCCTGTGCGCGCCGGCACAGGCACAGGGCGCTCGCGCGGAGTTCCTCGCGCCGATCCTCCGCCTCGAGTACACCACCGGCGTGCCCGACGCGCGCGGCGATGGCCCCGCGATGCGCGGCGTCGGACTCGACGTGCTCGTCTCCGCCGGCCTTCGCGGCACGCTCGGCCCACTCGGCTTCCAGCTCGCGCCGGTATTCACCGCGAACGAGAACGGCGCCTTCGAGACGCGCGCCGCCGGTGATCCGTCGCGTCATCCCCTCTCGTCGCCGTTCTACTTCGGCGACGTCTCGGCCGACCTGCCGAGCCGACCCGGCACCGGGCGCTTCACGCGCGTCTTCTTCGGCGAGAGCGGTGCGTGGTGGACCGGTTCGCGCGGCATGCTCGCGATCGCGACGACGACGCCGCGCTGGGGTCCGCGCGCCGGTGTCGACGATCCCTCGTCGCTGATCGTCGGTGCGCTCGGTCCGGGCGAAGGCCTCGTCCTCGGTCAGAGCGCCCCCGGCCTACCGCGCATCGAGGTCGCGAGCACCTGGCGCGCGGGCGGCGGCGTGTTCCGCGCAAGGTGGCTCGGCGGCATCGCGCAGGAGAGCGACTGGTTCGACGACGACGCCGAGAACGACCG
>CAYSAR010000031.1:0-11932 GCA_964428985.1 uncultured Gemmatimonadaceae bacterium
CACGCTGCTCCAGTTCAGCGTCGGCACGATGCCGCACGACAAGATGCTGCGCGCGATCGAGCTGCTCGGCACCGTCGTCGCACCGGCGGTGCGGAAGGCGACCGGCGGACGCTGACCGCGCGATGGGCCGCGTGAGTCGACCGTTGCGGCCGGACCGGCGGCCGGACGCCCGCGCGCTCGTGCTCGCGCATGGCTGGAACGCCGTCGCGTACCAGGTGCTGAACCCGGGCATCGAGCACTGGTTCAGCGACGCGGCCGATGCGGTCGTCGGCTTCGCGCGGTTCAAGCGCTGGCGCGTCGTCGTCGGTGCGCCGGTGTGCGCGGCCTCGCGGCTCGCGGACGTCGCGATGGCGTTCGAGGCCGACGCGCGTGCACGGCGCGAGCACGTGCTGTTCTTCGGGGCCGGCGCTCGCCTCGAGGCGATCCTCGCCCGGAGCGCCGGACACGCGCTCGTGTCACTCGGCTCGCAACCGACGTGGGACCCTCGCGCGTGGGACGACGTCGTGCGCCGGCATCGGTCGCTACGCGCGCAACTCCACCGCGCGACGAACAAGGACGTGCGCGTCACGCGATGGCATGGGGACGACGTCTCGCCGCTGCATGGCGTGCTCGCCGACTGGCTCGCGCATCGCGGGCTGCCGCCGCTGCGCTTTATGACGAGTCCCGAGCTGCTTGGCGATCTCGCCGACCGTCGCGTCTACGTCGCGCGACGCGCCGACCGCGTCATCGCGTTCCTCGTCGCGACACCGGTGCCGGCGCGCGGCGGCTGGCTCGTCGAGCAGTGGCCGCGCGCGAGCGACGCGCCGAACGGCACGACGCACCTGCTCGTCGACGCCGTCATGCGCGACGTCGCGGCCGATGGCGCCGACTTCGTCACGCTCGGGCTGTCGCCGCTCTCCCGCCGCGGCGATCCGCCGGGTTACGATCCGCCGGCGTGGATGCGGCCGCTCGTCGCGTGGGTGCGCGCGCACGGACGGCGCTTCTACAACTTCGACGGTCTCGAGGCGTTCAAGGCGAGCCTGCGCCCCGCACGCTGGGAGCCGGTCTATGCGATCGCGACCGGTTCGCGCTTCACGCCCTCGATGCTGCGCGCCGTCGCCGGAGTGTTCAGCGGCGGCTCGCCGGAATGGTTCGTCGCGCGCGCGCTCGCGGAGGCGGTGCGACGCGAGTTAACGACTTGGCGGCGCCCGTCCCGAGGACCGGCGCCGCCAAGTCGTTATCGCGGATGAAGGGAGGTCTCCGCGTGCGGCACGTTCTGCCGCGCGCGGCTAGCGCCTAATGCTTCGAGCCCTTGCCGCCCTTCGAATCGTTCTTGTGGTCGTTCTTGCCGTTCTTGTCGTTCCTGTCGTTCCTGTCGTTCCTGTCGTTCTTGTCGTTCTTGTCGTTCTTGTCGTTCTTGTCGTTCTTGTCGTTCTTGCCGTCGTGCTTCTTGTCATTCCTGTCGTGGCCCTTCTTGTCGTCCTTCTTCGCCTTGTCGTCACGACGGTCGTGCTTCTTGTCGCGCTTGTCCCAGCCGTGGTCCTGCTTGTCGGGCTTGTGGTCGTTCCACTTGTCGTGCTTCCACTTGTCGCGATCCTTCTTGCCGGGCTTCCCGTGATCCTTGCACGGATCCTTCGGGACCTTGATCGTGCACCCCTGTTCGTTGAGCGCCTCGAACTCGTTCTTGAGCGTCTCGTAGTTGGTGCCGGGGTAGGCGGCGTTGAATTTCGCGATCACTTCGGCCTTCGAGAGGTCGTAGTCGACGCTCGAGCTCGAGGCATTCAGGAGTGCGGCGACCGTGTGGCGGCCGAGCGCATTGAGTCCGCCACCACCGAGGGAGAGCACGTCCAACAGCGTTTTGCCGGGGAACGCGTTGTCGAAGACCGCGGCGAACGGCGTGTTCGGATGGTACGGTGCGCTCCACGCGCCGAAGTGGTGCGACTGCTTCCAGTAGCCCGGGGTGCAGCCCTCGCCACCGCTGGGCGGCGGCGGGGGAGGCGTGACGCTGTTGAAGAACGTCAGGATCGCGCCCTTGCTGCGCATCTCGACGCCATGCGAGGCCATCTCACCCACGATCGTGGGGAGGCGGAAGATGTTCTCTCCGTGCGTGGAGTCGCGCACGATCGAGTCGAGCCGGACGCCCGGCACCGCGACTTCCGTGACGTACACGGTGTCCGCATCGAGGTCGACGACGTTCGAGTAATGGACCTGGAGACACTCGTCGGCCGCGACCTGCACCTCGGACACCGGTCCGCGGTTCACGGACACTTGGAACGTCGCGGGCGTCCCGACCTTGCACACCCACGTGCGGCGGAACCACAGGGTCGGGTCTTGCCAGAGCGCACCGCTGGAGTACGTCGTGGTGGTGATCGCGTCGGCGCTGACGCCACGGACAACCGCCGCGGACGCCGGTGCGACTGGTGAGTCGGCGCAGGCAGCGAGCGCGAGCGCGGTGCCACCGATGAGGAGGGACTTGAGGCGCATGGGAATGAGGCTGAGGGTGGGTTCCAACCGGCCGGTCGGTGGGAGCGCAACCCTCAAGCCAGCCATCACAAAATGTTAGAGACGGCGTAACCCCTTGTCGTATCGGGCCTTTCGCGCAACGCCGATGCCAGAGGCGAGACACGATGTCGCGGCGACGCAGCAACACTATTCGTCCGGATAGTCGACGAAGTCGATGCGGGGAGCACCGCATGCTCGAGGTCGAGCAGCGCGCGCTTGCGCTCGACGCCCCACCGGTAGCCCGAGAGGTCGCCGTCGCGCCGCACGACGCGGTGGCACGGGATCAGGATCGCGATCGGGTTCGCGGCGCACGCGCCGGCGACGGCGCGCACCGCGTTCGGCCGGCCGACGCGACGCGCGAGGTCGGAGTACGTCGTCGTCGTGCCGGCCGGGACGAGGCGGAGCGCGTTCCAGACGACGTGCTGGAACGACGTACCCCGCGGGTCGATCGGGATCTCGTCGGCGCTGGCGGGTGTCGCGATCGCGGTGAGGACGCGCTCGACGATCGCGTCGCCGATGTCGGTCTCATCGCGCTCGACGCGTGCGCCGGGGAAGCGGCTGGCGAGTTCCGCGCGGAGCTCGGCCTCGCGTTCGCCGATGAGCACCGCGCTGATGCGCGACGCGTCGGCGACGCGTGCGACGAGGATGAGGCCGACCGGCGACGCGGCAGTGCGGTAGGCGATGTGTTGAGGTGTCGTCGACATGGAAGGCAGAGAGAAGGTAAGCGTCAGTTCGTTCGGTCGCCGCTGATGATCGCGGTTTCGACGCGTGAGCACTCGCCATTTTCGGACAGTTGAACACGCGAGGAGAACAACAGCTAATGTGTTGCGGTACCGGTGGTTACCGCGAACGTCAACGCGACCGAAAGTGGCTAGTAGTGATGTGCCGGACGTGCTAGCTTCCGACATGCTCCAAGACGACGACGCGCTCTACCAAGCCTTGTCCGCGCGCGACGCGCGCTTCGATGGCGTCTTCTATGTCGGCGTCACGTCGACCGGCATCTATTGTCGGCCCGTCTGCACCGCGCGCACGCCGAAGCGCGCGAACTGCCGCTTCTTCGCGAGCGCCGAAGCGGCCGAGCATTCGAACTTCCGTCCCTGTCTGCGCTGCCGACCGGAGCTCGCGCCAGGCAACGCGCCGGTCGACGACGCGCATCGCATCGGCGCGCTCATCGCGCAGCGCATCGCCGAGGGCGCGGCCGACGACGGCAAGGGCATCGAGGCGATCGCCCGTGAGTTCGGATGGAGCTCACGACAGATCCGGCGCATGCTCGAGCGCTCGCTCGGCGTGTCGCCGATGGAACTCGTGCTCACGCGTCGGCTGCTGCTCGCGAAACAACTGCTCACCGAGACCGAGCTTCCCGTCACCGAGGTCGCGTTCGCGAGCGGGTTCGGCAGTCTTCGTCGCTTCAATGACGCGTTCGCGACGCGCTACGGCATGCCGCCGAGTCGCTTCCGCACGGCGACGCGGCTGCCGGGCGCGCCGAAGCGTGGCGAGACGGCGCGCGGCACGCTCGCGCTACGCCTCGCGTATCGCGCGCCGTTCGACTGGCTCGGCATCCTCGCGTTCCTTCGCAAGCGCGTGCTCGCGGGCGTCGAGCTCGTCGGCGAGGATTTCGCGGCGCGCACGGTCCGACTCGGCGACGTGACGGGGTGGGTTCGCGTCTCCGACGACCCAGCGCGCCGCGCGCTGCGCGTCGAGCTGCCGACCTCGCTCTCGCCGGTGCTCCCGGCGGTGCTCGGACGGTTGCGCCACGTGTTCGATCTCGCGGCGCGTCCCGACGTGATCGACGCGCAGCTGGGCGCCGACGCGACGCTCGGACCACTCGTCGCGCGTTCGCCCGGACTGCGCGTGCCAGGGGCGTTCGATGGGTTCGAGCTCGCGTTGCGCGCGATCCTTGGCCAACAGGTCACCGTGAAGGCCGCGGCGACGATCGCCGGTCGCGTCGTCGCGCGTTTCGGCGACCCGCTCGACGCGCGCGCACTCGGACCCGACGCGCCGGCACCGGCGGGGCTGACGATGCTCTCGCCGACGGCAACGCGCATCGCCGAAGCGAGCGCCGATGACATCGCGTCGCTCGGGGTACCACGCGCGCGGGCGGCGAGCATCGTCGCGCTCGCACAAGCGATCGCGGAGGGTCGCCTTCGACTCGAGCCTGGCGCGCGCTCGGACGTCGTGATCCCGCAGCTCACCGCGCTGCCCGGCATCGGCGCCTGGACGGCGAGCTACATCGCCATGCGCGCGCTCTGTGAACCCGATGCGTTCCCTCGCGGCGACGTCGCGCTCCAGAAGGCTCTCGGGGGCGTGAGTGCCGCGCGTGCCGACGAACTCAGCCAGGCGTGGCGCCCATGGCGGAGCTATGCGACGCTCCATCTCTGGCGAAGCCTCGGCGGCAACTGATCGCGCGCTATCCTCGTCCGGCGACCGCGTTCGCACCGCGCCTCAGGAAGCCCCAGACGATGAGCGCGAGGCCGACGAGCACGAGCAGGTGGATGAAGCCGCTGACGACTTTGAGGCCGAGCCAGAGTACGGCCCAGAGGGCGACGAGTATGATGCCAAGCCAGCCGAGCGCGTTCATCGGTGCCTCCCGTGTGTGGGCGCGTGGTCTCTCAAGTCGAACGACCGCCGAGGTGCCGGCCGTTCCCGTCGCGCGCACGCCGCACGGCCGCGGCAACCAGTCGTTCGCGCACGGTCCGACCACCACGCAACGACTCGCGCCCTGGCGCGCTCCAACCGTAGGTATCATGCAACACTCGAGATGATGGCCAGACCCTCACGGGACCAACGCATGCGATCACGCGCGCTCGTCGCCGCCGCCCTGTGCCTCACGCCCACAGTCACGTTCGCCCAAGACGCGCGCGTCGCGCAGCTGCGCGAATATCTCGCCGCTGCCGCGAACCTCGGCCACGTGAACGGCAGCGTGCTCGTCGCCGAGCGCGGCCAGGTGCTCGTCGACACCGCGTTCGGATTCGCGAACATGGAGCTCGGCGTGCGCAACAGCGTCGACACGCGCTTCCGCGTCGCGTCGATCACGAAGCAGTTCACGGCGATGGCGATCCTCCTGCTCGCGCAGGACGGCAAGCTCGCGCTCGACGACCCGATCGCGAAGCACGTCGACAGCCTGCCGGCACGCTGGAGCGGCATCACGATCCACCACCTGCTGCGGCACACGTCGGGCATCTCCGACTACGAGGAGTGGTTCGACGGCTACACGACGCAGCGGTACTCCGACTACATGTCGCAAGGGGGCGCGCCGGCGCGCATCGTGCGCGACGCGAAGGCGAGACCGCTCGACCATGAGCCGGGCACGAAGTTCCGCTACAGCAACTCGGCGTACCTCCTGCTCGGCTACATCATCGAACGGGTGAGCGGCATGAAGTACGACGAGTTCCTGCGTCGTCGTATCCATGAGCCGCTCGGCATGACGGCGAGCGGCCAAGATCGCTCGGAGTTGATCATCCACGGCCGCGCGCAGGGATATCGCCTGCGCGAAGGGGCACAACCGATCGCGTTCTACGGCGGGCTCACGCGCGACGACTTCCGCAACGCCGTCTATCAGAAGATGGAGCCACCGCAGGCCGATGCCGGGTTGATCACGACCGCGCGCGACCTCTACAAGTGGGATCAGGCGCTATACACGGAGCGGCTCGTGAGGAAGCCGCTGCTCGATAGCATGTTCGCCCCGGGCATCGGCAACTACGGGTACGGCTGGTTCATCGGGAGCGGCGTGAACGGCGCGACGCACGAGCACAGCGGTGGGCTTCCCGGCTTCTCCGCGTACATCATGCGAATGCCGGAGACGCAGCGCACGATCATCGTGCTCGGGAATGTCGAGTTCCTTGGCCGGACGGTACGTGACCTCGCGTCGATCCTGCGCGGCGCGCCGGTCGCGATCCCGCGGGCGCGCCGCATCGTCGCGAACGACACCATCGCGCAGGCGCGCTTCGCCGGCTGGTACCACTCCGCGCGTGGCGACTCGGTCCGTGTCGGACGCGACGGGGACATGCTCCTCGCGCAGTGGCCCGGGCGATTCACCGCGGGCTTGCTGCCGGAGTCGTCGCACCTGTATTACGCGCCCTTCTACGCGGGCGAGGCGCGATTCACCGAGCGCGACGGCGCGGTGACGGTGCAACTCGTCACCGGGGTCGGCGACACGCTGATCACGGCGACGAAGCGGCGCGTGCCATGAGGCAGCGGCATCACGATTGACGCCCGCCTGCGCCGCGGGTAGGCTCCGCCACCCGCATGCTGCTCACGATCTCCACCACGCATCGCCCGGCGACCGACCTCGGCTTCCTGCTCCACAAGAATCCGAGTCGTCCGCAGTCGGTGGAGCTCACGTTCGGACGTGCGCACGTCGTGTACCCCGAGGCTTCCGAGGACCGCTGTACCGCGGCGCTCGTGTTGGACATCGATCCCGTAGGACTCGTGCGCGGCCGTCGCGGGCCGGAAGGCGAGGGTGGATTGCTCGCCCAGTACGTGAACGACCGTCCGTACGTCGCCTCGTCGTTCCTGAGCGTCGCGATCGCGGAGGCGTTCGGCACCGCGATGGCGGGGCGCAGCAAGGAGCGACCCGAACTTGCGACCGTCGCGATCCCACTCGAGGCGACGATCGCTGTCGTCTCGTGCCGCGGCGGCGAGTCGTTCCTCCGGCGGCTCTTCGAGCCGCTCGGATACGACGTCGAGGTCCGCGCCCATGCGCTGGACGACGGCGGTCCACAACCGGCGGAGGACCGCTACTTCACACTGGCGTTGCGAGCGTCGAAGCGCCTCGCCGAGTTGCTCGCCCATGTCTACGTCCTTCTGCCGGTGCTCGACGGCGAGAAGCACTACTGGGTCGGCGATGACGAGGTCGAGAAGCTGCTCCGCGTCGGCGAGGGATGGCTCGCGACGCATCCGGAGCGCGACCTCATCGCCCGTCGATACCTGAAGCACCGTCGTTCGCTCGTGCGCGAGGCGATCGATCGCCTACTCGACGCCGAGCAGCCGGAGGGGCCGGCCGAGTCGGAAGCCCGCGCCGTCGGCGCCGTCGAGGATTCGCTCGAGCGTCCGATCAGCCTGAACGAGCAGCGCCTCGCGACCGTGCTCGGCGCCCTGCGCGCGAGCGGAGCGTCCTCGGTCCTCGATCTCGGGTGCGGCGAAGGGCGCCTGCTGCGACTGCTACTCGACGATCGCCAGTTCACGCGCATCGTCGGTCTGGACGTCTCGTACCGGACGCTCGAGGTCGCGGCGGATCGACTCAAGCTCGATCGGATGCCGGAGCGCCAGCGCGAGCGAATCGAGCTGCTGCACGGGTCGCTGATGTACCGCGACGCGCGGCTGTCGGGCTTCGACGCTGCGGCGGTGGTCGAGGTGATCGAGCACCTCGATCCGCCCCGCCTCGCCGCGTTCGAGCGCGTCCTCTTCGACCATGCGCGTCCCGCGACCGTCGTCGTCACGACGCCGAACGCCGAGTACAATGTCCGCTGGCCATCGCTGCCGGCGGGGCGCTACCGACACCGGGACCACCGGTTCGAGTGGACGCGCGTCGAGTTCGAGCATTGGGCGACGGAGGTCGCCGCACGGTCCGGCTACGCCGTCCGCTTTGGTCCCGTCGGGCCCGTCGATGAAGAGGTCGGCTCGCCGACGCAGATGGGAATCTTCACGCGGGGTGGCGACGCATGACGATCGCGATTCCGAAGCTCTCGCTCGTCGTGCTCGTCGGTCCATCGGGATGCGGCAAGAGCACGTTCGCGCGCACGCACTTCGCGCCCTTCGAGACGATCTCGTCCGACTTCTGCCGCGGCCTCGTCTCCAACGACGAGAACGCCCAGACGGCCACGACCGATGCGTTCGACGTGTTGCACTACATCGTCGCGAAGCGGCTCGCGCGCGGCCTATTGACCGTCATCGACGCGACGAACGTGCAGCCCGAGGCACGGAAGCCGTTGGTCGAGCTGGCGCGTCGGTTCCACGTCTTGCCCGTCGCGATTGTGCTCGACCTGCCCGAGCGCACCTGCGAGGAGCGGAATCGCGAGCGACCTGACCGCGCATTCGGACCGCACGTGATCCGGAACCAGCACGCGCAGATGCGAAAGTCGCTTCGGTTCCTTCAGAAGGAAGGCTTCCGCCAGGTACACGTGCTGCAAGGCGAGGCGGCGGTCGCCGCGGCGACGATCGAGCGGCAGCCGCTGTGGAACGATCGGCGAGCCGAGCATGGCCCCTTCGACATCATCGGCGACGTGCATGGGTGTGCGGACGAGCTCGAGGCGTTGCTCCGATCACTGGGATACGGCGCGAGCGAGGACGGGACATGGCAACATCCCGACGGACGGAAGGCCGTCTTCGTCGGCGACCTCGTCGATCGCGGTCCGCGCGTCCCCGACGTGCTGCGCGTCGCGATGTCGATGGTCGCGGCGGGCACGGCGCTCGTCGTGCCGGGCAACCATGACATGAAGCTCCTGCGGAAGCTTCGCGGTCGCGACGTGCAGATCACGCATGGTCTCGCCGAGAGTCTTGAGCAGCTCGCCCGCGAGGACGATGCGTTCCGTGACCGCGTGGCCGACTTCCTCGATGGGCTCGTCAGTCACTACGTCCTCGACGATGGACGCCTCGTCGTCGCCCACGCCGGCATGAAGGAGGAGCTGCAGGGACGCGGCTCGGGTCGAGTGCGCGACTTCGCGCTCTATGGCGAGACGACCGGCGAGACCGACGAGTTCGGCCTTCCGATCCGTTATGACTGGGCGGCCGAGTATCGGGGGAGTGCGCACGTGGTGTACGGCCACACGCCGGTGCCTGAACCCGAGTGGCTGAATCGCACGATCAACATCGACACGGGTTGCGTCTTCGGCGGGAGGCTCACGGCGCTGCGCTGGCCGGAGCGTGAGTTGGTGTCCGTGCCGGCACTGCGCATGTATGCGGAGCCCGTGCGACCGCTCGCACCGAAGGGCGATGCACCGGCATTGACCGCACAGCACCGGGAGGACGAACTACTCGACCTCGCCGACGTGGCGGGGAAGCGGATCGTCTCGACGCGCCTGCACCACACCGTCACGATCCGCGAGGAGAACGGGATCGCGGCGCTCGAGGTGATTAGTCGCTTCGCCGCGAATCCCAAGTGGCTCGTGCACTTGCCGCCGACGATGGCACCGACGGAGACGTCGCGACGCGAGGGATTCCTCGAGCATCCCGCCGAGGCCTTCGCGCATTTCCGCGGTGTCGGCGTGCCGGCCGTCATCTGCGAGGAGAAGCACATGGGGTCGCGTGCCGTCGTCGTCGTGTGTCGCGACGCGGACGCGGCGCGCCGGCGATTCGGCGTCGTCGATGAGGGCGCGGGCACCGTGCTCACGCGCACCGGACGACGCTTCCTCGATGACGCGGTGATGGAGACTGCGCTCGTGGACATCGTGCGCGCGGCGCTCGATCGGGCCGGGACGTGGGACCTCCTCTCGACCGATTGGGTCGTGCTCGACGCCGAACTCATGCCGTGGTCGGCGAAGGCGCAGGCGTTGATCCGGGAGCAGTACGCGGCGGTGAGCGCGGCGGCGCGCGGCGCGCTACCGGCTGCGCTGGACGTGCTCGCGAAGGCCGCCGATCGCGGCCTGGACGTCGCATCGCTCGGGCAACGGCTCGCGGATCGCGCGGCGCTCGTCGATCGATACACCGCCGCGTGGCGACGCTACTGCTGGCCCGTCTCGCGCGTCGAGGACCTCCGACTCGCGCCGTTCCACGTGCTCGCGAGCGAAGGCGCGGTCCACGTCGACAAGGACCATCGCTGGCACATGGAGCGCATCGCGGAGGTGTGCGCCGCCGATGCCTCGAACGTGCTCCTCGCGACGGAGCACCGCGTCGTCGACCTGACCGACACCGAGAGCGAACGCGCGGCGACGGAGTGGTGGGAGCGGATGACGGAAGCGGGCGGCGAGGGCATGGTCATCAAGCCGCTCTCATTCATCGCGCGTGGGAAGCGTGGGCTCGTGCAGCCGGCCGTGAAGTGCCGCGGCCGCGAGTACCTGCGCATCATCTACGGACCGGAGTACACGCTCCCCGAGAATCTCGATCGCCTGCGCGCGCGCCGACTGCACGCGAAGCGCTCGCTCGCGCTGCGCGAATTCGCGTTGGGCATCGAGGGGCTCGAGCGGTTCGTGCGGCACGAGCCGCTGCGGCGCGTGCATGAGTGCGTCTTCGGCGTACTCGCGCTCGAGAGCGAGCCGGTGGATCCGCGACTCTAGCGCGGTTCGCGCGACCCGCCGGTCCGCGCGACGACGCCCGCATTCCTCCGCAGCCCTTCGAGCTTCGCCCGCTTCATCGCCGAGCCACGGAAGCGCTCTTGGTACTCCTCGCTCGTCATCTCCGCCCATTCGGCGGCGAGCTCGCTTGCGCCGCGTCCCAAAATCGACTCACGCGCCGCGAACGGCGAACCGGGTTCGAGCGCCCGTGCGAAGCGCACGTTCCATGGACAGACGTCCTGGCAAACGTCGCAACCATACAGGTGCTCGCCGATCGCCGCGCGCATCTGTTCGGGGATCTCGCCGCGCAGCTCGATCGTGAGGTACGAGATGCACTTCCGGGCGTCGAGCACGCGCGGCTCGACGAACGCGCCGGTCGGGCAGGCGTCGAGGCACGCCGTGCACGTGCCGCACCGGTCGGCCTCGAACGGCGCGTCGGGCTCGAGCTCGGCGTCGACGAACAACGCGCCGATGAAGAAGAACGAGCCGAGCGTCGGGTTCAGCAGCATGGTGTTCTTGCCGAACCAGCCGAGGCCGGCCTGGCGCGCGAGTGCGCGCTCGAGGACCGGGCCGGTATCGACGTACGCGCGGCCGCGTAGCTCCGGCCGATCGGTGCGCGCCCAGGCAAGCACCTCGTCGAGCTTGTCCCACATGACGCGATGGTAGTCGTCGCCCCGTGCGTAGCGCGCGATGGGGCCTGCCGGTTCTCGCCCGCCGTAGTCCATCGCGACGACGAGCGCCGACCGCATTCCGGGCTCGGGGAGCGTCGTGTCACGTCGAAGCGCGGCGCCGCGCTCGAGGTACGCCATCTCGCCGTGATAGCCGGCGGCGATCCATCGCTCGTTGTGCGCAGCGCCTTCGACCGGTCCGAGACGCGCGATGCCGGCGAGGTCGAAGCCGATCCCGAGCGCCTGCGCCTTGAGTCGTGCCTCGAACGTCGATCCGCCCGAGGACGTCCTCGCGCGACTCATCCGATGCGCGCCGCCCACCGCGCATAGCGCACGACGTCCTCGATCGGCGGCACGGCGTCGTGGTCGCCGTACGCGGTGTACATGCGCCACCGCACGTAGTCGCGCGCCGGCACCGGCAGGAACGGGGGCCGCGCCCACCAGCGGTTCCGGCGGAACCGCCAGGCCATCAGCAGCAACGCGTACGCGAGCCGTGGCGAGACGAGCGCACGCGCGGCGAGGCGCAGGACGAGGGAGGCCATCGCCTTCAATATAGCCACCGCCGCCTTAGCTTTT
>CAYSAR010000031.1:11942-12948 GCA_964428985.1 uncultured Gemmatimonadaceae bacterium
GGCCCATGTGGCTCTATCGCGCGATGCCGTTGCTCAGCGAGGTCGCCACGCGGAGCTATTACCGCGTGACGGTCGCCGGCGCGCGCGTGCCGGCCGAGGGGCCGGTCTTGCTCGTCGCGAACCACAACAATTCCCTCGTCGATCCCGCCCTCGTCGCGTGGACCGCCGGCCGCCAGGTCCGCTTCCTCGCGAAGTCGACGCTCTTCACGCACCAGCTCATCGGTTGGCTCATCAAGGGCGTCGGCTCGGTGCCGGTGTACCGCGCGATCGACGACCCGACGAAGGTCGCGCAGAACGTCGACTCGTTCCGTGATGTCCATCGCGTGCTTGCCGAGGGGGACGCGGTCGGGATCTTCCCGGAAGGCATCAGCCACTCGGCGTCGCGCCTCGCGCCGCTCAAGACCGGCGCGGCGCGCATCGCGCTCGGCGCGGCGAAGCAACTCGGGAATGACTTCCCGATCGTCGCCGTCGGGCTCGTCTTCCGCGACCGCGAACGGTTCCGCAGCGAGGCGCACGTCATCATCGGCGAGGCGTTCCGCTGGGATGACCTGCTCGAAGGCGTTGCCGACCGCATCGCCGTGCGGGAGCTCACGGGGCGCATCGAGCGCGCGATGCGCGCGGTGTCGCTCAATCTCCAACAGTGGGAGGACGAGCCCCTCGTGCGCACCGCGGAAGCCGTGTGGCGCGCCGAGGTCGAGGGGGGCGTGCCACACGCGGATCCGGCGCGCGAGCTCCAGCGGCTCCGCGTCGTCTCGTCGGCGCTGCACGCGCTCCGCTTCAACGACGACACCGATTGGCGCGCGACGGCGGTCGCGTTGCGCGCGCATGGACGCGCGCTCGACGCGCTCGGCCTCACCGCGACGACGCTCGTGACCGACGTCTCGCATGGTGCGGCGATCCGGTGGGCGATCCTACGCATCCCCGTCATCGTCGTCGTGCCGATCTCGCTGCTCGGTGCGGTGTTCTTCTGGTTGCCGCGCGAGGCGACGGGGCGCATCGCCGCCTG
>CAYSAR010000031.1:12958-15457 GCA_964428985.1 uncultured Gemmatimonadaceae bacterium
CACGCATCGCGTGCTCGTCGGCGGTGTCGTGTTCCCGCTCTGGTTCGCGATGGTCGCGATCGTCGTCGGGCTGCTCGTGGGATGGCGATGGGCAGCGCTCGCATTGCTCGTGCAGCCGGTGTGGGCGTTCGCCGCGCTCGCGGTCGGTGAGCGACGCGCACGGGCGTGGCGGACGGTGCGACGCTACTTCCTCAGGCATCTCGAGCGCGAGCGGATCGCGCGGCTGCGGGAGAAGCAGAAGGCAATCGCGGCGGAGCTCAGGAGGTTGCTAGCGCTCGCTGGCCTGTCGTGACTGCGCTACGAGCGACTGCTACGGCGGTCCGTGGTGCGGGGGGCGGTACATGATGCTCGCTCCTTGAGTGATGCATGCTTCGTGAAACCGCTGCGTGATGCTTGGGTGGGACGACCCCTATCCAAGCACCGAGCATCCATTTCACTCACCACGCATGTTCCCCGCATTCGGCATTCCTAGCCGACCCCCGAACCACGGACCGCAGTTCATGCCGATCAACCAGATGATCTCCGTCGCCGGCTCCCTTCTCATCCTCGGAGCCTATTTCGCCCTCCAACGCGGCATGTTCAGAGCCGAGCAGCGGCGGTACAGCGCGTTGAACTTCGTCGGCGCGGCGCTGCTGGCGTACGTCGCGGTCATGGAGCGGCAGGTCGGCTTCGTGCTGCTCGAGGGAACCTGGGCGATGCTCTCGATCCCCGGCATGCTCAGGCGCGCACCGGGCTGAGTCGCCCGCTCAGCGGAACGAGACGCCGTCCAAGCCGTCGGGGATCGTGCGCCCGGTCGCCCCGAGCACGCTCGGCAGTACGTCGACCGTCCGCCGCGGAGTGCCGCGCGCGGGGCGTGACATCACGAGCGGCACGAGCATGTGCTCGCGGTGCAGCGCGCCATGCGACGACACATGCGGGATCGGCTCGTACTTCGCTCGATAATCCCAGTCGCGCGCGGCTGAGAGGATGATCTCGCCGGAACGCGGCGCGCCGGCGAGTGCGACGATCTGCACGAGAGAATCCGGATAGTCGGTGTCGAACGTGACACGATGCACCGCGCCGGCATCGAGTCCCTGCCGCGCCGCCTCGCTGCCGATCACCGCGGCGATGCCGAGCGGGTCGCCCGTCTCAGCGAGGTAGTGGTAGCGACCAGCCGCGTCGAGCGCGATGAGCGCCATGCCGCGTCCGCGTCCGTGCACCTCGACCTCGCGCGGCGCGCGTGGCAAGAGCAGCAGGTCGACCGACTCGCGTTCGAGCAGCTTCGCGACGAGCCACTGCCATTCGGCTTGCAGCGCCGGCCACCAAGGACGTTCACGGCGTTCGAGCTCGAGATACACATGTGCCATCGCGTTGCCCCCGACCATCACGGCCGCGTGGGTGCGTCGCCGCAGGGCACGCGTGAGGGTCCACGGATGTGCCATGACGCCGAGCCCCCAGCCGGCGATGACACCGGCGAGATCCTCGTGGTGCTTCACCGGCGAGTGCCCGTGGTCGCTCACGACCCAGATCTCCATCGTCTCCCAACGTCCATCGCGCTCGGCGTCCTCGCGGATCGTCGCGACCGTCGCATCGACGGTGCGCATCGCGTCGAGGACCTCGGGCGCGCCGTGGCCGAGCTGGTGCGAGAGCTTGTCGATGCCGGGGTGCGCGACGAACGCGATGTCGGGATGGTCGTCGCGCACGTGGCGCGCGATGTCACGCCCGAGCTGGCGGTCGAGCGCGAGCCAGCCGGGAAGGTCGCCACGGAAGTGCGTCCATCCCATGCGCAGGCCGAAGAGCGCGCCGGTCCCGAGTCGCTGGCGACCGTGCAGGCCCCGGCCGTGCGGCGTGAAGGCGGCGAACGGGCGATCGGCGTACTCGAAGAGCGTGCGATGTTCGCGCGTGAGGTCGGTGTCGGCGCGCAGCGCCTCGATGCCCACGTAGCTGCGCGCGTAGCCCGGCCAATGCGTGACGTCGCGCGCGCGGTCGAACCAGCGGATGCCCGGCACGCCGGCGCGACCGGGGTGAAGGCCCATGAGGAACGGCGTGTACGCCGGGCCCGTGACCGAGGGGAAGACCGACGTGACCGTGTGGGCGCTCCCCTCGGCGCGCAGGCGCGCGATCGCCGGCAGGTGGCCGGCGTCCATCGCGGCGAAGAACGCGTCCGCGCGCGCGCCGTCGGCGACGACCATGACGAGCTGCCGTGTCTCGGCGCTCACGCGCTCACTCTGATCCAGTCGCCCTTGGACACGCCACAAAGTAAACTTCCCCGCTCATGGCACCCAAGCGACCGCTCTCCAAGTTGGGCCGGACGAAGCCCCGAGCCGCCGATGCGCCGCCAGCCGGCGGCAAGCTCGCGAGTCCAGTGAAGCCGGCGCGCACACCGAAGAAGCCGAAGTCGAAGGCGCCGCGCACCGCGAGCGGGAAGCGCGCCGACCCCGAGCGCCTGGAGCGGGCCTCGAAGGACGCGGTCGTCGGCACGCAGGAACGCATCGTCGAGGGCCAGCTCGCGTCGGGGAA
>CAYSAR010000032.1:0-3967 GCA_964428985.1 uncultured Gemmatimonadaceae bacterium
GGAATCGGGGACGACGATCTCGGGCGCCGCGACGACGGCGTGCGGCGCCGCCGGCGTCTGCACCGGCGCGGCGTCGGCCACGGCGATGGGTTCCGGGGCGACCTGCGGCTCGATCGGCTTCAGCCCAGCCCGGCCGCAAGCCGCGGTGGCGGCCGCGACGAGCGCGAGGGCAAGGGTCAGTCTCAGGCGGATCACGAACACTGCTTCCTCCGGCGATGCGGACTGCGACGACGACTCCAGACTGCCCCTCCTTGTGCAAGGAGCGGTCCATGGCGCGCCCGACATGTCTTGGACACCGAATGCACCGCCGGGGATGCCCTTTCGGCGGACTGTCGAATATGACGACTCGCACCGCCCCGAAGGAACCCGAATCGTGCGAACGTGACCGTTCTCTCTTCGGGTCCCGTGACGGGGCTCACTGACAGGGCTGCACCATCCCGGTGCGTCCCGTTGCTGCGTTATCGCGCGAGTGCGTCGCGGTAATCCGACATGAGCCGATCCCAGACGGCGTCCCACGTCCGCGCTTCGGCGGCGGCACGTCCCGCCGCACGCTTGTGCGCACGGAGCGAGACGTCGTCGCGCAGACGCCGCACGCGTTGCGCGAGCGACACCGCGTCGTTCGCGATGAACGTCATTGCCGTCTCGTCGTTCGCGAATTCGAGCGTCGCACCGCGGTCAGGCGCCACGACCGGCACCCCGGACGCCACCGCCGCGAGCACGACGTTCCCGAACGTCTCGGTGAGCGAGGGAAAGACGAACGCATCGGCCGAGGCATAGAACGCCGAGAGCGCTTCGCCCGAGAGCGGACCGGCGAACCAGGTGCCGTGGGGCGCGCGTGCGCGGCAGGCCGCCTCGGCCGGCCCGTCGCCGGCGAGCGCGAAGCGCACGCGCGTGCCCGCGGCGTCACCCATCACGCGCCTCATCGCGTCGATCGCGACGTGCACGCCCTTCTCCGGCGCGAGTCGACCGACGTAGGCGACGACGAAATCGCCATCGGCGGCGCCCATCGCGCGACGCATCGCGTCCGACCGGAATCCCGGCGCGAACCGCGTGGTGTCCACCCCGCGCGACCAGACGCGCACATCGTGGAAGCGCTGCGACTCGAGCTCGGCGGCGATGAGGCGCGACGGCGCGAACGTCATGCGTCCGGCGTTGTGGAACGCGCGCAGGAACGGCCAGGCGATCGCGTTCAACGCGCGCAAGCGATAGAAGCGCAGGTAGGTCGGGAACGCGGTGTGGTACGACGTCACGAACGGCACGCCGAGCGAACGCGCGGCGGCGCGGCCGGCGAGGCCGACGCCGAACGGCGTCGTCGCGTGGATCAGCGTCGGGCGCCAAGCGGCGAGAGCGTGCACGACATCCGCGCGCAGCGGCAACGCCATGCGCAACTGCGGATATGCCCAGAACGGGACACTTGGCCAGCGCACGACATCCGCGTGCGCCTCGGCGAGCGAATCGGCGACGGTTTCCACGCGCACGTCGCCGCCACGCGCGCGCACCGCCGCGACGAGCCGCTCGAGCGTGCGCGCGACCCCATTCACCTGCGGCGTGAACGTGTCGGTGAAGATCGCGAGGCGGAGACCTACACCAGCGCCATCACCACGATGCCCGTCGCGATCGCGATCGCCTGCCCCACGAACACGTCGCCCGGATAGTGGACCCCCAGCCGCACGCGCGAGATCCCGACCAGCGTCGAGAGCATCAGGAGGGGCCATGCGAGCGAAGGGTAGGCCACCGCGTAGACGAAGGCAACGCTCATGACCGCGCACGAATGCCCGGACGGGAACGAGAACGCATCGGGGACGGCGACATACGTGCCGACCGATATGCGTTCGCAGGGCCGCGCGCGCAGCACGCGGCGCTTCACGAGCTGAACGATGAGATGCGAGACGAGCAATGCCGCGCCGGCCTGCGCGGCGACGAGGCGCAGGAACGGCGAGCTGTCGACCATGAGCGCGGGGACGAGCACCGCCGCGATGCAGACCGTCGCGCCGCCGAGATGCGTGAGCAGCGTCCATGCGCGCGTCGCGCGCAAAGGCGTCGACGCACCGATCACCCACCGCGAGTACAGGGCGCGGTCACTCTCGTCGAGTCGGGCGATCAGGGTGGCGCGTGTCATCTGGCGTGGAAACTCGGCGAACGGGGTCGCGGGTCGGTGCCGGCGCGGCCACGATCCAGTAACGAATCCTCGTACTGCGCCGTACGCTCGCCGGTTCCTCGTGGTTCCGGGGGACGGCTCCCCGCCCTACACGAGCGGCAATGAGAACCGGAAGACGCTCCCCTTCCCGAGGGTGCTCTCGGCGGACAGGCGCCCGCCATGGGCCTCGACGATCCCTCGCGCGATCGCGAGCCCGAGGCCCGTCCCGCCTTTCGGCGCGTTCCCCTTCACGGTCCAGTACCGCTCGAAGATGAGCGGCATGGCCTCGGGGGCGATGCCGCTGCCGTCATCCTCGACCTCGACCTCGGCCTCGCTGCCACGTCGGCGCGCCCGGACCGTGATGCGTCCGCCGGTCGGCGTGTGGCGCAGCGCGTTCCCGAGGAGGTTCGCGAGCACCTGGACGAGGCGCTCGGCGTCGCCGTGGATCGCGAGGTCGTCGACGATCTCGACGCCGAGCCCCACGCCGCGCTGTTCCGCCTCGTGCGCGAAGAGTGCCTGACCCCGCCGCACGATCGACCCCAGCGATTCCGCGCGGCGCTCGACGGCGAGCCGGCCGACCTCGATGCTCGAGACGTCGAGCAGGTCGCGGATCATGCGCTGCGTCAGCTCGGTCGAGTCGACGATCGTCTGGGCGAGCCCGCGCCGCTCGGCATCGCCCTCGGGGATCGCCGCGAGCAGCGCGCGCGCGCACATTCCGGCCGCCGAGATCGGGTTGCGCAGGTCGTGCGACACGACGCCGAGCGCATGGTCGCGCGCACTCGTCGCGAGGCGCGCCGTCTGGTAAAGCCGCGCGTTGTCGAGCGCGAACGCGGCGCGCAGCGCGAGGCCCTCGGCCACATGGAGCTCGGCCGGCGTGTACGGGCGTGGCGTGACGCGGAACACGTTCAGCACACCGAGCACATGCTCGCGCGCAACGAGCGGAACGAGCAGCATCGTGCGCATGCCGATCGCGCGCATGCGCTCGAACTCCTCGGCGTTCGCGGTATGCGCCTCGAGCCACTCGTCGTCGACGTCGTCGACGACCTCCATGCGTCCCGACCGCAACACGTCGACGACGCGCGACGGCGAATCGTGATCGAGCGGATCCATCGTCGCGACGGCGAGCGCCGCGTCCAGCCGCGCATCACCCGTGCGCGCCGGCCGGCGGCGGAGCACTTCCGATCCCGTCACCGAGATGAGGATCGCGCCGTCGCCGAGCCAAGGGACCGGCAGCTGGACGATGGAACGCTCGGTCGCCTCGACCTCGAGCGTCTCGCCGAGCTCGGCGACCGCGTCCGAGAAGCGCCGCTGCGCCTCCTCGCGCTGCCGGCGATCCGAGATGTCGCGCATGGAGACCGTGTAGATCCGACCGCCGCTGGGCTGCACGAGCTTGGAGATCGACGCCTCGGCCGGGAACTCGCTGCCGTCGCGCCGCAGGCCGAAGATCTCGCGGCGATCGGCCATCTGCCGCGACGTCTCGGGCGCCCGGCCGAACGCCCGCACGTGTCCGTCATGCGCCGCGTTGTAACGCGCCGGGATCAACGTCGAGAGCGGTTTCCCGAGCACGTCAGCGGCCGGCCAGCCAAAGATCCGCTCGGCGCCGCGGTTGAAGTGGAGGATGCGCATCTGCTCGTCGACCGAGATGATCGCGTCGGCGGCGATCTCGAGGATGCCGGCGAACTTCGCCTCCGACGCGCGCAGCGCCTCCTCGGCCCGCGTGCGCTCGTCGAGGTCGGACTGGAGACTCGCGTAGGCGAACCAAGCGAGCACGACCGCGATGAGCAGCAGGGCCCCGAGCAGCGCCTGCACGATGCGCAGGCGCGAGGGGTC
>CAYSAR010000032.1:3977-15431 GCA_964428985.1 uncultured Gemmatimonadaceae bacterium
TCGTCGCATGCCCGATGACGAAGAGCGCGACGATGCCGATCGTCAGCAGCGAGAGGACGCCGGCGAAGACGACGACGCGGACCTTCGACGCGGTCGAGAGCCTGATCATACCCCCAAGATACGACGGGCGCCGCGCGCCGCGCGCCGCCGCGCGGCGCGCGGGCGTCAGGCGTGGAGCAGCCCGAGGCGCAGGGCGAGCTGCACGTACTCGTGCCGGTGCGAGAGCCCGAGCTTGTCTTGGATGCGCTGTTTGTACGTGTCGACCGTCTTCGGCGAGATGAAGAGCCGCTGGCCGATCTCAGGCGCCGAATACCCTTCAGCGGTGAGCCGGAGGACGTCACGCTCGCGCTCGGTCAGCCGCTCGAACTTCGCCCGGTCCTCGTGCATCGGGTCCTTCCGCTGGTATCCCTTGGCGAGGATGCGGGCGGCCTCGGCGCGGACGAAGACATCGCCGCGCGCGACGGTGCGGACGGCATCAACGAGTTCCTTGTCGGCAGCGGTCTTGGGCAGGAAGCCCGCCGCGCCCGCCTCCAGCATCGCGACGAGGTAGTCCTCCTCGGGGTGCATCGTGAGGATCAGGACGCGGGAGGGGATGCCCTTCTCGATGAGGAGCTTCGTCGCCTCGCCGCCATCCATCTCCCCGATGGAGAGGTCCATGATGACGACGGTCGGCTTGAGGCGTTCGGCGAGTGCGACGGCCTCAGGGCCGCTCGAGGCCTCGCCGACCACGAGCATGTCCTTCGCGGTGCTCAGGACCGCCTTGAGGCCAGCGCGGACCACGGCGTGGTCGTCGGCCAGGATGACGCGGATCAGGTCGTCGCTCATGGGATACAGTCTCGTGAATCGGCGAACGTCCGAATATGAGGGTCTTCTGGAAGTTTTGTGCGGGATATCCTTACTGCGGTCGAATAAGGGGGGGAACTGCCCTGCGGGTACCGGTACGGGGGGCGTTGCTGGATACTCGCTACGGAGGGGGTGCTGGGGGTGTGAGAGACGAAGCCACTTTCGCCCATCCGTCCCCACGCACCCCCTCTTTATCAAGCATCCAGTAACGACCCCCGAACCACCCCCCGCCGGGTCGTTTCCCTCATCAAGTAGCCAGCAGCCGCCACCATCAGTGATGGTCGTGCGCCCCGATCGGGTTGCCATCCTTGTCGTGCCGCATGACGAATCCCCGCGGCACGGTGGGAGTGGGGAGGGACGGCCCGAACCCCACCGCCGGTCCCCCTTGGTTGTGTACCCCCATCGACACCGACATCCGCTTCCATCCCTCGAATGTCATCACCTCGGTCGTGTCGTCGCGGAACGCGTTCGCGGCTTGCATGATCAGAGCGCGCTTCCCGTCACGCGGGACCTCGGTGTTCGCAAGGATATCCGAGATCACGTCGTGCATCGAGTGGAGGTTGTCGAACAGGATCGCGAGCGTCGGGTACCGGCGCGCGAACTCCGGGGCGATCGCCGCCGTCATCGGCATCAGGACGGGGAACCCCTCCGGCGCGCCGGGGAGCATCTGCCGAAAGCGACCGACCGTCGCCGCCACGAGCTCCCGGCGCTCCTCGGGCGTGCGGCCGGTGACGAGCGGCTCGTAGAGCCCGACCTGGAGCCAGTGGTACGCCCAGATCAGCCCGTTGAACTTCGGGAAGTCGCGGCGGAACGCGAGGGAGTAGGGCCGCTCCTGCATGAGCGCCATCGACTTCGGCTTCGTGCTGAACGCGAGCGCGGGACGCGAGAGGTAGTACGCGAGGACGCGGCGCATCTCACGTTCGCGCGCCGCGTCATCGAGCGAGTCATCGGCGAGCACGTCGTACACCTGCCGGTGAAGGATGTGCGCCCACTCGAACATCGCCTTCGCCTCGGGCGCGAGCCGCGCGTACATCGGCTCGATCGCCTCCTCCACAAGAGGCAATGACGGCGGACGCACGAGCAGTTCCTCGGTCAGGAAGCGGAACTCTTGGTCCTCGAGCGTCGCGACGGCCCGCTCCCGATCGGTCCAGAGCTTCTCATAAAGGATCGCGTGCCCGTAGTCGAACGCGTTGAAGAGCCGATCGGCGCCGGGATACCCCTCGCGGAAAGCGAAATTGTGCGAGGCCGGCAGGTAGAACTGTTCGTAGGAATCGCGCGTGCGGAGCGCAGGGATGTCGGTTGCGCGAGGCGGTTCTGACCGGTTGAAGCCGAGCATCCAAGGGGGCGCGAACGCGAACGCGCCGCCGAGCGTGAGCCCGAACGCGCCACTGCCCACGTCGTCCCCGAAGCGCGTGAAAACGCCCGCGTCGAGCGCGAGCCAGGGCGAGACCTGCTTGCGGGCGCCGATGCCGGCGCGCCACTCGAGGCGCGCGCCATCGACGAGCGGTTCGCGCGCGCTCAGGTCCGCGCCGACGAGCAGTGACTTGAGCGCGAACGTGTGGTCGATCGCGACGCCCGCCGACCAACGCTCGCTCTCGAGCGCCCCCGGGTCGTCGGCGCCAAGCGCCCCACCGGGCGCCATCGACACGTTCGCATGCACGCGGCCCCAGGGCAGCGTGCGCGTCGCGAGCGCGCGCATCGTCGTGATGGCGCGGCGCGGCGCGAGTGGCCCGGCGGGCAGGTGGACGCCGGCGCCGAGTGCGAACGCCGGGAGCGCGCGCGTCTCGATCGTCAGTTGGTGCAGTGCCTCCACTTCGATGCCGGCGAGCGCGAACGATGGGCCACCGGCGGACTCGTCACCGGTCGCGAAGGGCACCGCGACCTCGAGCTGCGTGAGCGGGAGCACACCCCACGCAAGCTCTGGCGCGATCCCCCAATGTGTCGCGCCGCCGTGCGCGCCTGGACTGGTCGGCCGCCGCGCCCGCTCGAGCGTGAAGGGAACGGCTTGTAGTTCGAACGCGCGTCGCTCGATGACGATCGCGTCCTCGACCGCGAGGGGGCGCCCGCGGTCGGTGTTATGGAAGTCGGTCTGGGCGTGCGCTGCCATGGGAACGATGGCAGACGCCGCCACGAGGAGGATTCGTCGTGTCATGATCATCCGTCCAAGGGATGGAACGTGCACGCGCGCGCCGTCGTGCGCGCGCGGCGGATGATCAGGCTCTCGGGGGAGGGGGTTCGACGGCTGAGATGGGAGCCGGCCGCAAATCGGGGTGTGGACCGGACGGCGCAAGTGGTGCGAGGTGCGGGGTGTTCCCCGCCGCCGACATGGCCACGTCCGCGACGAGGGCGCAGCCGGTCACGTCGGGACAACGATCGCCGCGCTCCGGCACCTCGTCCGCCGGAGCGCCGGTACGGTGATCGCCGTGATGATGCGCGACCTCGCTCGGCGCCGCCTCGACGTGGTCCATGAGGCAGAAGCCGACGGGACGGGCGAGCAGGGCCAGGAGCGCGACGATCGCGAGCGCGGCGACGCGCCGGGACACCGACCGGCGTCTCACTCGCGATCCAGCACGCGTTGCACCGCCGCGATCAGCTTGGAGCCGCTGAACGGCTTCGAGATCAGCGGCGCCTCAAGTTCGCGATCGTCCCGCACGCTGTCGTGCTCGGTGTATCCGCTCATGAAGAGCACACGCAGCGCCGACGAGCGTTCGCGCAAACGTTCGGCCAACTTCCGGCCGCCTCCCTCGGGCATGAGGATGTCAGTCAGCAGGAGATCGACCGCCCCGGCCAGCCCCTCGAACCGCGCTTCCGCCTCACCGGGCCCACCGGCCGTGTGGACGGTGTATCCGGTGCGCGCCAGGATCTGCGCGACGGCGCCCGCGACCATCGGCTCGTCGTCGACGACGAGCACGATGCCACGCGAGGCAAGTGCGGAAGAGGACATCGAGCGGAGTGGTGGGGGAGCAGCCAGGTAGCCCGGGCGGGGATCGAACCCGCGACCGTCAGATTAAAAGTCTGCTGCTCTACCGACTGAGCTACCGGGCCATCTCCAAGTTAATGCGCTCGCGCCGGCTTTGTTGGATACGGCGGTGGCACTGCGGTCCGGCGTGCCGGGGGGAGGTAGGGCTGCCGGGTACGGAGGGGATGCGTGGAGCCTGAACTCCGCGCATCCCCTCCGCTCAGTTGCGCCGCGTGCGGGTCCAGACCGACGCGTAGATCACACGATTCGGATCGCGGTCGCCGCGTTCGTAGCCTGGCGAGGGCGCCCCGCATTGCGCGCGCGGCGGCCATCGCTTCGCGAGCGTTGCCGTCCGCTCGGTCCCCGCTGGGAAGAGCTCGATGAAGTCGATGTCGTCCGTCCGGATCGCGTCGATCGGCATGCCCGGTCTCGGGAACCCGTTCACGAAGACGCAGGTCTTCCGGTTCGCGACGAGCGTCTTTCGTGCGACGGTCGGCGACTCCATGATCAGCTTATCGAGACTCGTCGCGCCGATGCGCTCGATCTCGTCGCGCCCGATGATCGCGGCGCGCGGGGACAACCAGCGCAAGCGCTGGTCGAGGTCGCCGTTGACGACGTTGCTCGCCCGTCCGAGCATCGGATCGAGCGCGATGTCGAGCGATGCATACCCCTCCTCGGGGATCGGCAGTGTCAGGACGCGATCGGCGAAGCCGTCGCGCCGCACGCGCAGCACGACGCCGGATTCCGGTTGGCGTTCGATGGCGAACGCACCGTCCGCCGCCGAGCGCGCCTTCACGCCCTGTTTCGACATCACCGCGACCTCGGCGTCGGCGATCGGCATGTTCGTGCGCGCATCGACGACGCGTCCGCGCACGCCATTCCATCGCGCCGCGATGAGCACCGGGTCGAGCGCGACGCGCGCCACCTCCATCCGCACGTCGTGTCGGAGGCCATCCGTCGTGAGCTCGAGCGTGTCGATCACCGGGAGATGCCCGACGCTGCGCACCGACACGATCCAGCGCCCGGGCTCCAACCGTGCCAGGCGGTACTCGCCCGCCTCGGTCGTCCGCGCGTACTCGGTGCGATCGCCGAGCGTGGCGCGGACGGCGGCGCGGAAGATCGGCTGGCCGTCGGGGCCGGTCACGCGACCGGTCATCGAAGCCGTCCGCGCTTGCGCCGACACGGCAATCGGGAGCGTCAGGAGCGCGGGCAAGAGGACGGCGGCGAGTCGCATGATCGCGGTCGTGAGAGGTTCCGGCCCCCTGACGGGACCGTTGGACTGCGCCCACTTTACGGTCGGTCCGCACCGCGTCAACCCCTGCCCACACCCGTGGAACACGCCGCTGCACTCACGAGTACCACCGACCCCACCTCCCAAGCGCTCGTCGCGCTCCTCCTCGCGGCGCTCTTCATCGTCCTCGCGTTCGAGAAGGCCCACCGCGTGCTGGTCGTCCTCACCGCGGTCGCGGTGCTCTGGACGATCACCTACCTCTCGCCTTGGCGCCTGCTGACGTTCGAGGCGGCCGCGCGCGCGCTCGACCTCAACGTCCTCCTCCTGCTCGCCGGCATGATGGCGCTCGTCGGCGTGCTCAAGGAGACCGGCGTCTTCGCCTGGGCGGTCGACCGCATCGTCTCCACGTTCGGCGACCGCCCGGTCGCGGCGATCACGATCCTCTGGTGGTTCACCGCGATCGCATCGGCGTTCGTCGACAACGTGACGACGGTGATCTTCGTGACGCCGATCGTGCTCGCGACGATCAAGCGCCTGAACGCACCGGCGCTTCCGGTGTTGCTGCCGATGATCATGGCGGCGAACATCGGCGGCACCGCGACGCTCATCGGCGACCCGCCGAACATCATGATTGGGTCGGGCGCCGGGCTCACGTTCGTCGACTTCATCGCGCACCTGACCGTGCCGGTCGCGCTCATGATGGTCGGGCTCCATTGGTGGGGCGCGCATCGCCTGCGACACCTGATGACGAACGCGCCCCTCACGGTCGATGCCGTGCCCGACGCGAGCATCACCGATCCCGGCCTGCTCCGCTGGATGGGACTCATCAGCGCGCTCGTGCTCGTCGGCTTCCTGACGCACGGTGCGACGGGGATGCCCGCGGCGGTGCCCGCCGTGCTCGGCGCGGCGGCGGCGCTGCTCGTGCAGGACATCCGCTACCTACGCACGCACCGCCCGTCGCACGAGGAGCGCCAGCACGGCATCCTCCACGTGCTCGAGCGCGAGATCGAATGGCCGACGCTCACGTTCTTCGCGTTCCTCTTCATCCTCGTCGGCGCGGCGGTCGAGACGGGGCTCATCGCGACGCTCGCGCACTGGCTCGAGATGGGGATCCTCGCCGGCCGTGACGCGTTCGGCCTCGGCGAGAAGGGCACGCTGCTCCTCGCGGCGATGCTCGTGCTCTGGGTCGCCGGCGTGCTCTCGGCGCTCATGGACAACATCCCGTTCGTCGCCGTGAGCATCCCGGTCATCGGGACGATCGTCGCGACGCTCCCGGGCGAGACCGGCGTGCTCTGGTGGGCGCTCTCGCTCGGCGCCTGCCTCGGCGGCAATGGCAGTCCAATCGGCGCCTCGGCGAACGTCACGACGCTGGGACTCGCCGAGCGCGAGGGCGTGCGCATCACGTTCGGGGAGTTCGCCCGCACCGGAGCGAAGGTCACGCTGTTCACGCTCGTCGTGTCGACGGCGTTCCTGACGGCGTTCGTGCTCGTCGACGACGAGACAGCGCGGAACGGGGGGATCGTGTTGTTGGGGATGGCGGCGATCTTCGCCGCCGTCCGCCGCCAAGCGGCGCGGCGAATCTAGAGCCAAGGCCGACGCGAACCACAACAGCCAACGCCGAGTCGCCAAGGGCGCCGAGCGCTCCTGTGCGAGTGCACGCACGTGCTTCGCGCTCGTGTCGGCTCGGGAATTCTTCATTCTGTTCTCGAATTGTCGGAGGTTACTGCGAGCCGATCGAGCGAGCCCCCAAAGACTCGACAGAATGCGCGTGCTGGGTCGCAGAGCGTGCGCGGGATCCTCGGTGCCCTCGGTGCCTCGGCGGTGTGCTGTTGCAGTTTGCCGTTGCCCTTAGTCCACGAACTCCGGCGCGTCGAGGTCGAGCTGCTCCCCCAGCGCCGTGCGGCAGAAGGTGACGCGGTGGTGCGGCGTCAGGCCGCTCGTGCGCAGCGCCTCGATGTGGGCCGGCGTCGCATACCCGACGTTCGTCGACCATGAATACGCCGGATGGCGCGTCGCGAGGCGCAGCATGAGGCGGTCGCGCACGACCTTCGCGACGATGCTCGCGCAGGAGATCGTGTAGCAGCGCGCGTCGCCGCCGACGATGGCGCGATGGGTGACGCCGAGCGTGCGGATCGGCTTGCCGTCGACGAGCACCTCATCGGGATCGATGCCGCGGGCCCGGAGGCCGGCGATCGCGCGGCCCATCGCGCGCACCGTCGCGTGGTAGATGTTCCATCGCGCGATCTCGCGCACCGACGACGCCGCGACGCAGTACGCGACGGCCTCCTCGCGGATACGCGCGGCGAGCCGCTCCCGCTCGGGCGCCGACAGCTCCTTGGAGTCGGTGACGCCTCGGATCGCGCGTCGGTCGCGCGGCATGACGAGGGCACAAACGACGACGGGGCCCGCGAGGGGGCCCCGTCCGACCTCATCCACGCCGGCGATGTGCTGGGCACCGGCCCCGTGAAGCGAGCGCTCGAGGGCGCTCCAGCCTCCGGCCATCGTGCCGGCTCGCCCCGCTTACGCCTGCGCCGGCTCGCCCGTGACGGGCACCTGCACGCGCGCCTTCTTCTCGGCGATGCGCGCGGCCTTGCCGGTCACGCCGCGGAGGTAGAAGAGCTTCGCGCGACGCACGCGACCACGACGCACGACCTTGATGTCAGCGAGCATCGGCGAGTGGAGCGGGAAGATGCGCTCGACACCGACGCCGTTCGAGATCTTGCGGACGGCGAACGTCGCGCCGACCCCGGCGCCACGACGGGCGATGCAGACGCCCTCGAATGCCTGGAGGCGCTCCTTCTCGCCCTCCTTGACGCGCACGTTCACGCGGAGCGTGTCCCCGGCGCGGAAGGCCGGGACGGCCTTCAGGTATTCCTTCTGGGTCTCGGTGAACGCGTGCATATGCGGCTCTGGGCTGAGGGGCGGCCCGATGTGGGTTTCTGGGTTTGGTTGAGCCTTGGAAGCTACTGGGGCAAATCGGGTTACGCAACTCGTCCGGATGCGGGAGGAAGGGGGTGGGTACGGAGTCCGCAGTGGGGGTAGGGATGCCGGGTTCGGGAGGATGATGCCGGGGTTGGGAAACCGATGCAGGATGCTCGGGTTGGGACCCTATCCCTGCATCCGGCATCGGTTTCCCCATCCCGGCATCATCCTCCCGCACGGAGCATCCCTACCCCCACCGCGAACCCCGTACCGGGGTAGCGCCTTCCCTCATCCCGCATCCCTCTCACGGGTGAGTCGCTCGCCTTCCGCGGCCCTCCATCTCTCGATCTCCGCGTGATTCCCGCTCAACAACACTTCCGGCACCTTGAACCCTCGGAAATCCGCCGGCCGCGTGTAGCTCGGCGCCGAGATCCCTCGCCCGAAGAACGAATCCGTGCGGGCGCTTTCGATATCGCTCATCGCGCCGGGCAGTAGCCGCACCACGGCATCGACGACGGCGAGCGCTGCCGGCTCGCCGCCGGAGAGCACGAAGTCGCCGAGTGAGATCTCCTCGGTCGCGAGGTGGTCGGCGACGCGCTGATCGACGTCTTTGTAGTGGCCGCAGAGGAGCGTGAGCTCGGTGCCGGACGCGAACCGCTCGGCGTCGGCGTGCGAGAAGACCTTACCGCGCGGCGAGAGCAGCACGATCGGCGCCTTCGCCTCGATCGATTCGACCGCATCGAAGAAGGGCTGCGGCTTCATGACCATGCCCGGACCGCCGCCGAACGGCGCGTCGTCGACCGTCTTGTGCTTGTCCGTCGCGAACGCGCGCAAGTCGATGAGACGATAGCTGACGAGCCCCGCCTCGGCCGCGCGCTTCGGGATGCTCAGGCCGAGCGGACCGGTGAAGAAATCCGGGAAGATGGAGACGATGTTGACTTGAAGCATTCGCTAGTCGAGCAGGCCGTCGGGAAGGCGCACGCGGATGCGGCGCCGTTCGCGGTCGATCGAGTCGACGAACTCATCGACGAAAGGCAGCTGCGCGGTGCCGTTGCCGACGCGGAACTCGAGCAGCATCCCGTGCGGCAGTTCGTAGAAATCGATGACCTCGCCGATGTCGGCACCGCCAGTGGCGTCGACGAGCATCATGCCGACGAGCTCGTGCGCGAAGACCTCGCCCTCGTCGGGTTCGCTCAGTTCATCGACCGGAACGAGCAAGTGACGGCCGTTCCAGCGCTCGGCCTCGGTGCGGTCTCCGATGCCGTCGAGCGTGAGCAACCAGCCGTCCTTGAACGGCCGGAGATTCGTGACCGTGAGCTCTCGGGGCGCGCCTGAATGCGGATCGACCCACAGCTCGCCGCCATTCGTGCCTTGGAAGACACGACGGCCGGGCGCGAGGATTGCGTCCGGCTCGTCGGTCAACGCTTCGACGACCAGTTCGCCGCGCACGCCATGGGGCCGGCGGATCCGGCCCACGCTGGCGTACTCGACGCCGGCCGACACGAGGAGCTACTCGGAGATCGGCACGGCCTTCGCGGCGAGCTTCGTCGCGAGGCGCGCCTCGTGGCGAGCCTTGAGGACGCCGGCCTTGCGCAGCAGCGAGCGGACGGTGTCCGACGGCTGGGCGCCGTTGTCGAGCCAGTAGTTCGCGCGCTCGGCGTTCAGCTGGAGCGCCTGCTCACCGGACCGCGGCGCGTACTGCCCGAGGATCTCGATGAACTTGCCGTCGCGCGGCGAACGGCCATCGGCGACGACGATGCGGTAGGTCGGGGCCTTCTTGCGGCCCTGGCGACGGAGACGGATGCGGACTGCCATGTGATCCTCGGGTGGTTCGGTGACGACTGCTCCTGGCTCATCGCGCGTCCGGCATCTCCGGGGCGCACCAGGTCCTGCTCTACCTCTGCTTCTGGTTCATCCTCTTCATCATCTTGTTCATCTCGCGGAACTGGTCGAGCAACCGGTTGACCTCGCTCACCGGTCGGCCGGCGCCCTTCGCGACGCGGGCACGGCGGGTGCCGTTGATCAACCCCGGGTTCTTCCGCTCTTCGTTCGTCATCGACAGCACGATCGCCTCGGCGTGCTTGAGGCGCTTCGGGTCGGCCTGCGACGCCTGCTTCAACATCTTCGAATTCACGCCGGGGAGCATCTTCAGCAAGCCCTCCAGCGGCCCCATCTTCTGCATCTGCTTCATCGCGGTGAGGAAGTCCTGGAGGTCCATGCCCTCCTTGCGGACCTTCTTCTCGAGGCGCTTCGCCTCGGCCGCATCGAACGTCTCTTGCGCCTTCTCGACGAGCGTGAGGACGTCGCCCTGCTGGAGGATCCGGCCCGCCATGCGGTCGGGATGGAACTCCTCGAGCGCGTCCGTCTTCTCGCCGACACCGATGTACTTGATCGGCTTCTTCGTGACGCCATAGATCGAGAGCGCCGCACCGCCGCGCGCGTCGCCGTCCATCTTCGTGAGAATCACGCCGGTGACATCGAGCGCGTCGTTGAAGCCCTGGGCGATGCGCACCGCATCCTGACCGGTCATGCCGTCGGCGACGAGGAGGATCTCGTCGGGGTCGAGCGCGTCCTTGAGGCGGCGCAGCTCCGCCATCATGTCCTCGTCGATCTGCAACCGACCGGCGGTGTCGATGATGACGACGCGGTCGCGTTCCTTCCGCGCCTGTTCGACGCCGGCCTTCGCGATCCGGACGACATCCTGCGTGCCGCGATCGGCGTAGACCGGCACCGCGAGGTCGCGACCGAGGACCTCGAGCTGGTCGATCGCGGCGGGGCGGTAGACGTCGCCGGCGACGAGGCGCACGGCGCGACCTTCGCCCTTGAGCCGCCGCGCGAGCTTCGCGGCGGTCGTCGTCTTGCCCGAGCCCTGCAGGCCGACCATCATCACGACCGTCGGCGGGACGGACGAGAGCTTGAGCGCCTCACGACGCTCACCGAGCATGAACGTGAGCTCGTCGTAGACGATCTTGACGAGCTGCTGGGCCGGAGAGACGGCTCGGAGCTGCGCGATGCCGACGGCGCGCTTCTCGACGCGCTCGAGGAACTCACGGGTGAGCTGGAACGAGACGTCGGCTTCGAGGAGGACGCGCCGGACCTCGCGCAGCCCTTCCTTGATGTCGGCTTCGGTCAGGACGCCACGGCCGCGGAGCTTCGCGAACGTGGCTTCCAGCTTCTCGGAGAGTTCGGCGAACATAGAGCCTTGGATGATAACCCTTTAGGGGGCCTCATCCAAGCCCGCGGAGGGGGCCGGCGTACTCCGCTGACAGCGGCGACGACACGACGAGCCGTACGGTGAGGATCGACCATTCCCATCCATTCCAGACATCGATCCTCGCCACGGCGCAGGCGATGCGCGCGGAGTGGTGCGCGGCCCGCGGTGGGGCGCGATACTTAAGGCGTGACCGCGACCACCGACACGCTCGACGTCTCGCTCCCCGCCGACCTGCCGCTGCTCGCGCTGCGTTCCACGATCGTCTTCCCGGGCGGCCGCATCGCG
>CAYSAR010000033.1:0-14810 GCA_964428985.1 uncultured Gemmatimonadaceae bacterium
GCTCCCTGCGACCACGGCGCGACGGGACGCATTTCGACCATGTCGCGCGCGCGATCGTGTACCAGCAGCTCTCGGGGAAGGCGGCGGCGACGATCCACGGGCGGCTGCTCGCGCTCTTCGGGGGCCACCCGCCGACGCCGCGGCGACTCGCGCGCGCGAAGCCCGAGCGCCTGCGCGCCGTCGGGCTCTCAGGGCGCAAGGTCGAGTATCTCCAGGATCTCGCGCGGCGCGCGGGGACGAAGGCGTTGCCGATCGAGTCGCTGCACACGCTTCCGGACGAAGAGGTGGTCGCCGCGCTCACCTCGGTGCGTGGGATCGGCGAGTGGACGGCGCAGATGTTCCTGATGTTCCGGCTCGGGCGGCCCGACGTGCTCCCCGTGCTCGACCTCGGGGTGCGGAAGGGGGTACAGCTCCTTTACGGCCTGCGGACGCTGCCCTCGCCCGACCGCGTCGAGCGCATCGGCGCGCGCTGGGCACCTTACCGCACCATCGCCTCGTGGTACCTATGGCGCCGAGTGGACGTTCCTCCCCCGCAGTGATGACGCCGCCCTCCGCCATGCCGCCGGTGGATCGGGGGGACGGGGCGGGACGCGTCCCGGTCGGTCGCGGTGCCTCGACGACGATCACGTTGCGCAGCGAGATGCCGGTGCCGGCGCACGAGTTGTTCGCGTGGCACGAGCGGCTCGGCGCGCCGGAGCGACTCCTGCCCGCGTGGACGGGCGCGCGCGTGCTCGACCACACCGGCGGCATCCGCGACGGCGCGCGCGTCACGCTCTCGGTGCCGGTCGGGCCGGCGCGCGTGCGATGGGAACTCGAGCACACCGGCTATCGCGAGGGCGAGGAGTTCCGGGACGTGCAGCGCGATGGGCCGTTCCGGTCGTGGGAGCATGTGCATCGCGTCGAGCCCGTCGATGGGACGCGCAGCATGCTCGAGGACACGATCACGTATCGCCTCCCCGCGCCGCCGCTCGGCGAGATCCTCGGCAGCGCGTTCGCGCGCGATCGCGTCGAGCGTCTGCTCCGATGGCGACACGCGCTCACGCGTGCCGACCTCGCACGGCACGCGCGGTTCGCGTCGCGCGGCGCGCGGCGCCTCGCCATCACGGGCGCGACAGGGATGATCGGCCGGGCGCTCGCGCCCTTCCTGCGCGGCGGGGGGCATGACGTGCGCACCGTCGGACGCGGCCCTGCGAGCGACGTGCGCTGGGATCCCGCGCGCCGTGCGCTCGATGAGGAGTCGCTGCGCGGGTGCGATGCGATCATCCACCTCGCCGGCGAGACGATCGGCGCGCGGTGGACGCCCGAGCGGCGGGAAGCGATCGTGCGCAGCCGCGTCGACGGCACCCGACTCCTCGCCGAGGCGTGCGCGGCGATGGATCAGCGCCCCGAGGTGCTCATCTGTGCGTCGGCGATGGGCTACTACGGCGACCGTGGCGACGAGTGGCTCGATGAGTCGAGCCCTCGAGGCGATGACTTCCTCGCCGATGTCGTCGATCGGTGGGAAAAGGCGGCCGCGCCGGCGCGCGACGCCGGGGTCCGCGTCGTCCACCTGCGGCTCGGCCTCGTCCTCTCGCCCGCCGGCGGCGCGCTCGGTCGCATGCTCCCCGCGTTCCGCGCGGGGGTCGGCGGGCGACTCGGCTCCGGTCGCCAGTGGGTGAGCTGGGTCTCGCGCGAGGACGTCGTCGGCGCGATGCACTTCGCGATGCACGCGACCGGACTCGAGGGCGCCGCGATCGTCGCGGCGCCGGAGCCGGTGACGAACGCGACGTTCGCGTCGACGCTCGGGCGCGTGCTGCACCGGCCGTCGCTCGCGCCGGTGCCGGCGATCGCGCTGCGCGCGGTGTTCGGCGAGATGGCGAGCGCGACGTTGCTCGCGAGCCAGCGCATGCGCGGCGCGGCGCTCGAGCGCGCGGGGTTCACGTACCTGCATCCGTCGCTGTCGTCGGCGCTGCGCTTCGAGCTCGGGCTCCTCTGAGCGGCGGCGTGGTCACCCCTCGCGCCCGCGCGTAGATTCCGCGCATGGACCTTCGCGGTGCCCGCGTCGCCACGGCGACCGTCGCGCGGTGTCGCGGCCAGCGCGCGGCGCGATGAGCTTCGTCGACTTCCACAGCCACCTGATGCCGGCCGTCGACGACGGCGCGCCCGACGAGCGCCACGCGCTGGAGGCGCTGCGCGCGTTCGCCGCACAAGGGGCGACGACATGCATCACCACCCCGCACTTCGATGCGTCGTTGATGCGGACGTCGTACGGGGAGGAGCGACTCGCGGAACTCGACGAGGGCTGGGAGCGCCTGCGCCGCGCCGCGTCGACCGAATCGGGGTTGCCGGCGCTCGAACGCGGCGTCGAGGTCATGCTCGACGATCCGGACCCCGATCTCCGGGATGCGCGCCTCCGGCTCGCCGGCGGGCCGTTCGTGCTCTGCGAGTTCCCGGCGATGCGCCTGCCGCCGAACGGCGAATGGGCGGTGACGAACCTGCGGGAGCAGGGCTGGCGGCCGATCATCGCGCACCCGGAACGATATCGGAACCACGATGACCGGCTCACCGTGCTCTCCCGCTGCCGCGCGGCGGGCGCCTTGCTCCAGGTGAACGCCGGATCGCTCTTCGGTCAGCACGGTGAGCGCGCCGCGTCGGTTGCGCGCACGCTCATCGAGCATGGCTGGGCCGACTACGTCGCCAGCGACCACCACGGACGCGGGACGCCGGCGACGGGTCGCGCGATCGCGTGGCTCGCCGAGCGCGGCGGCGAGGTGCAGGCGCGCATGCTCACGCAGGACAACCCCGCGCGGATACTCAGTGGGGAGGATCCGCTTCCCGTACCGCCACTGCCACCGCAGGGTTCACGGACATGGTGGGGCCGCCTGCTCGGGAGATGGACGCGTTGAGCTGGGCGTGTCGCCCGCCTCAGAGTGAGGGATGGCGCAGGTGATGTCCCGTCGCGTCCTGATACCCCTTCGCGACGCGCAGCATCGGCTCCTCGCCGAACAGCCGTCCGATGAACGTGATCGAGACAGGCGTGTCGTCCTCGGTCCGAAAGCCGCTCGGCAGGATCACCGCCGGATGGCCGGTGAGATTCGTCGCGAGCAGCTGGCCCGAGTTCGTTGGCGCGATGATCACGTCGAGGTCGCGCATGAACGCGTCCCATGCCTCGATTGCCTTCGTGCGCACGCGGTTCGCGTTCACGTAGTCGACGGCGGGGATCAGCCGCGCCGTGCGGAACGTGTTCGGCCACGCGCCCGGCCCCTGCTGCGCGAGCTCGCGCACGCGGCCGCTGCGCGTCAGCTCATCGAACGCGGCCCCCGCTTCTGCGGTGAGGATGATCCGCATCGCGTTGTAGTCGATCCCCGGTAGCTCGACCGGCACGAGCGTCACGCCGAGCGCGCGCACCGCCTCGAGCGCGGCGTCGTCGAACGGCTTGAGGGGATGCCGTTCGACCGGGGCCTCGAACGCCGACTTCACGTACCCGACGCGCAACCCGCGCGGGGATGCGCTGCCGTCCCAATTGAACGGGGCGGCATGCACGGACTGGTCGCGTCCATCGGGACCGTTGATCACCGAGAGCACGAGCGCGCAGTCCTCGGCCGAGCGGCACATCGGCCCGAGCTTGTCCATGCTCCACGAGAGCGCCATCGCGCCGGTGCGGGGCACGCGGCCGAAGGTCGGGCGCAGGCCGGTCACGCCGCAGCGCGTGCTCGGCGACGAGATCGAGCCGAGCGTCTCGCTGCCGATCGCGAAGCCGACGCACCCGGCGGCGGTCGCGCTCGCGGGGCCGGCGGACGAGCCACTCGAACCCTGGTCGAGCTTCCACGGATTCCTCGTCTGTCCGCCGTACCAACGGTCGCCCTGCGCGAGCTCGCCGAGGGTGAGCTTGGCGATGAGCACGGCGCCGGCCTCGTCGAGCCGCTTCACGACCGTCGCGTCGTCGTCGAGCATCTGGTCGCGATAGGGCGCGGTGCCCCAGGTCGTCGGGTAGCCGCGCACGGCGAGGAGGTCCTTCGCGCCCCACGGGATGCCGTGCAGCGGACCGCGATACCGACCGGCGGCGATCTCGGCGTCGGCGGTGCGCGCCTGGGTCATCGCGCGGTCGCGCGTGAGCGCGGTGACGCAGAGCAGCTGGGGATCGAGCCGCTCGAGCCGCGCGAGATACATCGTCGTGAGCTCGGTACTCGTGACGACGCGCCGGCGCACGAGGTCGGCGAGTTCGGTGAGCGGGGCGTAGGCGAGCGACTCGAGCGACGCCGGCCGTGCGCGCGCCGTGACGCGCGACGGCACGATCGCACGCTGCGGTTCATCAGGTACCGCGCCGGCGCGCGGCAGCGGCGAGAAGTGGATCGCCGGCGCGACGGCGTTGTCGAGCGGGATTCCGTGTAGGGCGACGAGGCGTCGCGTCTGGTTGCGCAGCCCGTTCACCATCTGCGTCCGTTCCTCGTCGGTGAACGAGACGCCGGCGATCTCGGCCGCCGCGGCGATGGACGCTTCCGTGATCTCCTCCCCGGCGGCGACCTGGGCCCACAGCACGCCAGGGAAGAGGCCGGAGGCGATGCCGAGCGCGCCGCAGCGCTGGAGGAAGGCGCGGCGGGCGAGCTCGCGAGAGTCGGACGCGCGCGAGACGTCCGCGACGATGGTGGATGCAGGTTCGGTCGACATGCCTCGAATCTGGCGCTCCCGTGCCGTCGCGGCGAGCGGCCATCCATATTGCGTCGTGATCTCGGAACCGCATTCGACCGCGCTGCTCGTCGCGATCTTCGGCCTGCTCCTCGGCGTGAGCGTGCTCTCCAGCCGCGCCTCGGAGCGCACCGGCGTGCCGGCGGTGCTGCTCTTCCTCGTTGTCGGCATCCTCGCCGGCTCGGAAGGATTCCTCGGCATCCGCTTCGAGGACTATGGTTTCGCGTTCCGGATGGGGAGCATCGCGCTCGCGCTGATCCTCTTCGACGCGGGTCTCAACACGCCGTTCGCGCGCGTGAAGGGCGTGCTCGCGCCGTCGCTCGTGCTCGCGACGCTCGGTGTGTTGCTCAGTGCGTTGATCGTCGCGCTCGGCGGCAAGCTCCTCGGGCTCCCCTGGGAGACCGCGCTCTTGCTCGGCGCGATCGTCTCCTCGACCGACGCCGCGGCGACGTTCTCGGTGCTGCGCGGCAGCGGGCTCTCGTTGCACCCTCGCGTCGGTGCGACGCTCGAGCTCGAGTCGGGCCTCAACGACCCGCTCGCCGTCCTGCTCACGCTCGCCATCTCGTCGGCGATCATCGCCGGCGGTACGGGGGTCTCGTGGCTCGGGATCGGTGGCAACGCGATGCTCGAGCTCGTGCTGGGCGCGGCGTACGGCATCGGCGGCGGCAAGCTCGGCGTGTTCATCCTGCGCCGCGTGCGGCTCGTCACGGCGGGGCTCTACCCCGTGCTCTCGCTCGCCGTCGCGCTGCTCACGTTCGGCATCGCGACGCTGTTGCACGGCAGCGGCTTCCTCGCCGTCTACATCGCCGCGCTCGTGGTCGGCAACGCCGGCCTGCCGTTCATGGCGAGTCTCGCGCGCGTGCACGACGCGATGGCCTGGCTCGCGCAGATCGGGATGTTCCTCATCCTCGGTCTCCTCGTCTTCCCGTCGCGCCTCGCCGAGGTCGCTTGGCTTGGCGTCGCGATGGCGGCCGTGCTCGGACTCGTCGGACGGCCGATCGCGGTGTTCATCTCGCTGTTGCCGTTCCGCATGCCATGGCGCGAGCAGGCGCTCATCGGCTGGGCGGGTCTGCGCGGCGCGGTGCCGATCGTGCTCGCCGCCTACCCGATCCTCCTCGGCGTGCCCGGGGCGGAACGCGTCTTCGACATCGTGTTCTTCATCGTGCTCGTGAGCGCGCTCGTCCACGGTGGCACCGTGTCGTTCGTGACGCGCCGGCTCGGGCTCGAGTCCGACGAACCACCGCCGCCCCCGGCGATGCTCGAGATCTCGTCGATGCGACCGCTCGATGGGGCGCTCCTGACGTTCTACGTGGACGAGGCGCTCGACATCAGCGGCACGCCGCTCAGCGAGCTCCCGTTCCCCGAGGGAACCGCCGTCACCCTCATCCTGCGCAAGGAGTCGCTGATCGTGCCGCGCGGGAACACGACGCTCGAGCCGGGCGACCATGTGTACGTCGCGACGACGAACGCCGATCGGGGCTTCGTGCAGCTGCTCTTCGGCCGCGGCATGTCCGATTAGATTGTACGCATGCCGACGATCCCCTTCGAGCAGATGCCGGACGACGCGCGCCTCTGGGTCTTCGCGGCGCGCTCGCCGCTCGACGAGGTCGATGGAGGGAAGCTCCTCGGGGCGGTCGATCAGTACCTCAAGGGCTGGCGCGCGCACGGCACGCCGCTCACCTCGGCGCGCGAACTGCGCGACGACCACTTCCTCGCCGTCGCCGTCGACGAGCGTGCGTCAGACGCCTCGGGGTGCTCGATCGACGATCTCTTCCGCGTGCTCCAGGACATCGAGGAAGGGATCGGGACGTCGATGGTCGGCGGCGGGATGGTCTACTTTCGTGGCGCCGGCGGCATGGTGCACGGCGTCACGCGCGCCGAGTTCACGCACATGGCGGCGATGGGCGAGGTGACGCCGGCGACCCCGGTGTTCGACACCACGCTCACGACGGTCGGCGAGTACCGCGCGTCGTTCGAGCGCCCCGCCTCGGCCGGCTGGCAGGCGCGGCTCTTCCCAAAGCCGAAGGGCGCCTAGGCGCGCATGTAGTCCGGCTGCCAGTCGGTGATCGCGCGCTTGATGTCGTTCGGCGATGCGAACTCACCGGCGAGCGTGCGCTCCACCAACGCCGGCAGCTCGGCGTCCCCCGCGAAGCGCAGTGCGATGAGCTGCTTTGTGCGCAACGTCGCCGCGCGCGCGTAGAGATCGGGTGCGAGCAGGTCGCGCATGCGCAAGCGCATCTCGAGTCGCACGACCCGATTCTGCACGCGCAGCGCCATTATGCGCGCCGCGGCCATCCCGCCGAGGACCGCGACCGCGTAGACGACCTCCATCCAGTGCGGGACGCTCGGCTGATGCAACGCGTGCGCGATCGAGTGGATCGCGAACAGCGTCAGTGCCGGCGCGACGAAGAAGTGATAGAGCGGGAACCAGCGCCGGTGATTCTCGAAGTTCTGCGTCGCCATGTCGGGTGGGGTGGGAGGGGACTACGCGTCGGCCGCGGCGGCCTCGCGAGCGTGCCGCTTGAGGCGGGCGACCATCGCGTTGAGGCCGGTCTCGCGCGCGCTGAGGCCGAGGCCGTGCATCATCTGGCGCACGAAATCGTCGGGGATCGCGAGCGTGACCGACGGCGGTTGGTCGTTCACGGCGGAGAAGACGATCGCGAGGAACGCGGCGACGGTCGGCGACTGGCGCACGTTGACGTCGGCGTAGAAGTACAGCTTCCCATCGCGCACCTGCGGGAAGAGGTCCACGCGCGTCTGGCATTCGGGCACGGTGAACGCGCCGCGATCGAGCGCGGCGATCTCGGGGGGGAGCGGCTCGAGCTTCCGTGCGTACGCGACGAGGGACTGCATCTTCTCCTCACGGGACATCGAGGCGAAGCGGTCGAGGACCTTCGAGATCGAGGGCGGCAGCGCGGGGTCGGGCATGCGATGCAAGTTATGTGTCAGGGCACGATGGTGGAGGTCGCGGAACCCATCGCCGCCGGTAATGATTCCACGGGGAGACACCACGTCGGGAGGCGAGGGCCATGCCGCTGAAGCGCACGCACCGTGAACCACCTTCGAGCGAGATGACGCCCGAGGGGCTCTACCTGAACCGCCGGCACTTCCTCGCCGCGGCCGGCGTGCTCGGCGTCGGACTCGCGAGTGCACGTGTGCTGACCGCGGGCGATCGCGAACAGGGCATCCAGGCGCCGGGCAAGCCGTACGGCCTCCAGCCCGACGACAAGCCGACGACGTACGAGGACGTCACGAGCTACAACAACTTCTACGAGTTCGGCACCGGCAAGGACGACCCGAAGCGCAACGCGCAGCGGTTCGTGACGAAGCCGTGGACGGTGAAGGTCGACGGCCTCGTGAAGAAGCCGGGGGACTACCAGCTTGAGGACTTCCTCAAGCCGTCGAGGATCGAGGACCGCATCTACCGCATGCGCTGCGTCGAGGCGTGGTCGATGGTGATCCCGTGGCGCGGCATCATGCTCGCTGACGTCATCAAGCGGGCCGAGCCGACGCCGGCCGCGAAGTTCGTCGAGTTCATGACGCTGCACGACCCGAAGCAGATGCCCGGGCAGAACTACCCGGTGCTCGACTGGCCCTACATGGAGGGCCTGCGCCTCGACGAGGCGATGCATCCGCTCGTGATGCTCGCGACCGGCGTGTATGGGCGCGACCTGCCGAACCAGAATGGCGCGCCGCTGCGCCTCGTCGTGCCGTGGAAGTACGGCTTCAAGGGGATCAAGAGCATCGTGCGGATCCGGCTCGTCGCCGAGATGCCCGACACGGCGTGGAACATGGCCATCCCGAGCGAATACGGCTTCTACGCGAACGTGAACCCCGAGGTCGATCACCCGCGGTGGAGCCAGGCGACCGAGCGCCGCATCGGCGAGTTCCGCCGCCGGCGCACGCTGCCGTTCAATGGCTACGCCGACGAGGTGCAGTCGCTCTATTCGGGGATGGACCTGAGGAAGTTCTACTGACGCACGTCGCGCTCGCGTGACGGCCTCGCCACTCGGCGGCGTCGCCCGGCAACCGCGCGGGTTCGGCGTTGTGCTCGTCGTCGCCGCGCTCGTGCCGGCCGCGGTGATCGTCTACGCGCTCATCACCGACCTCTTCTACGGCGCGAGCCACCTCGGCGCCGACCCGGTGAAGGAGGGCGAACACCTGCTCGGCAACTGGACGCTGCGCTTCCTCGTCCTGACGCTGCTGATCACGCCGCTGCGGCGGCTCACCGGTTGGAACTGGCTCGCGAAGCATCGCCGCACGCTGGGGCTGTTCGCGTTCGGCTACGCGTGCCTGCATCTCCTTACCTGGTTCCTGCTCGACATGCAGTTCTTCATCTCCGACTTCGTCGGGTGGAAGGAACTGAAGGAGGACGTGCTCAAGCGGCCGTACATCACGATCGGCATGCTCGCGTTCCTCCTGATGGTGCCGCTCGCGCTGACGTCGACGAAGCGCATGATCGCGCGACTCGGGAAGAACTGGCGGCGCCTGCACCGGCTCGTCTACGCGAGCGCCGTGCTCGGCACGATCCACTTCTGGATGGCGGTCAAGAAGGACATTCGCGAGCCGCTCGTCTTCGCGTTGATCTTCGCGTTTCTGCTCGGCTGGCGAATCGTCGATGCGCGGCGCAAGGCCTGAAGTCACCTGGTACGATGCCTGGGCCGTTGCCGCGCCCGGGCTCGAGGCGTTGTTGGCGGCCGAGCTGCGCACGCTAGGCTTCGCCGATGCCGCGGCGTCGGCCGGCGGCGTCGCGTTCCGCTGCGACGCGTATGGCCTTGCGAAGGCGCAGCTCTGGTCGCGCATCGCGTCGCGCGTCGTCGTGCGGCTGGCCGAGTTCCATGCGACGGCGTTCCATGAGCTCGAGCGGCACGCAAGGCGCGTAGAGTGGGGACGCGTGATCGGCACCGGTCGCGTCGTGTCGCTGCGCGTGACGTGCCGCAAGTCGAAGCTCTACCATTCGGACGCCGTCGCGCAGCGGGTGGCCGAGGCGATCGAGCGGTCGGTCGGCAGCGCGCGGTTGGCGACGAAGAACGGTGGTGACGACGATCAGGACGAGGCGTCGCACGACGAGGGCCCCGCCGCGCCGGCGATCGAGCGATCGAGTGACGAGCAGTTGATCGTCGTGCGCTTCGATCATGATCGGTGCACGATCAGCGCCGACGCCTCGGGCGATCTCTTGCATCGCCGTGGTTACAGACTCGCCGTCGGCCGCGCGCCGCTACGCGAGACGCTTGCCGCGGCGATGCTCGCCGGCGCGGAATGGGACCCCAGCACGCCACTCCTTGATCCGATGTGCGGGTCGGGCACGATCGCGATCGAGGCGGCGATGCTCGCGCGCCGCATAGCGCCTGGTCTCGCCCGGTCGTTCGCCGCCGAGCGGTGGCCCGAGCTCGACCTCGCGCTGTTCAATGATGCGCGCGTCGCGACGCGCGGTCGCGTGCTGACACAGGCGTCCGCACCGATCCTCGCGAGCGACCGCGACGAGGGCGCGATCGAGGCCGCGCGCGCGAACGCCGTGCGCGCGGGCGTCGATAAGGACATCGAGTTCTGCGTGCGCCCCATCTCCGCCGTCGCGCCCCCGCCGAACGAGATCCCCGGCCTTGTGATCGCGAACCCGCCCTACGGAGTACGGGTGGGAGAGAAGGAGCCGCTACGTGACCTCTTCGCGCGGCTCGGGCAGGTGATGCGCGCGAATCTCCCCGAGTGGCGCCTCGCGTTGCTCTCGGCGGACCGGGAGCTGGAGGGGCAGGTGGGGCTGCGGTTCGCGGAGCGGTTCAGGACGAGCAATGGGGGGATCGGGGTGCGGTTGGTGGTGTGGGGAGGGGCACGCTGACGCCTCGATCATACCTTGCATTTTGAGCGGTAGGCGCTCAGTAAGCGAGGTGATGTTCGCGCATGCTTTCGCGCGAATTCGCACGAGGCACCTGCGAATTCGCGCGAAACTGAACCTCGGCGGGCGCACACGGATCTCTCGTAAGCTGTCGCGTGGCAAGACGTTGAACTGAAGTCGGTGAGGTGGCACGGCGGGTGCCAACAGGTGGGACGATCACGCGAGTCAGAACCGTGAACCGGCTCCCACCGAGGTTGGCATGTCACCGGCGCCTTCGTCCGACGTCACGCTCCGCCCGATCCCGTCCGTGCCGCGCGACGCGGTCGTGCGGATCATTCGCATCTCGGCCGCGCTCGCGCTTGCGACGCTGTTGGGCGTCTTCTCGGTCGTAAGATCGAGCTCCGAGACGCTGACGGCGCGAAGCGGCGAAGGCCGAGGCGGATCGCTCGCCTCGATGGCTACCGGCGCGCCGGTGTTGCCGGCCGCCTTCGCCAACACGTCACGTCAGCCGCCCTCGATCTACTACTCGGTGCCGCCGACGACGGTCTACTCGCCTGATCTCCAGGTCGTCGTCTCGATCTGCCACGAGGACGGCATCGTCTCGTCGAACGTGACATCGACGCGCGGTGATGTGCAGCCGGACGCGTTCGCCGATTGCGGATCCGGCGAGAGCGGGACGGCCTATTTCGTCACCTGGGACCAGTCGCAGGGGAACGAACTGCTCTACGGCGCGAACGACCTCTCGGTGTCCGCGTGCAGCGGATGGCCATCGTCGGACTGCACGTATCCGACGGTGTACTACAATCTCGCGCTACCGGTTGACCCCAATCTGACGATCTCCCTCGTCGACCCGAATACCGAGCTCACGCAGGGGCAGACGGATACGATCCAGATCCGCCTCTCGAACCACGATACCTTCTCGAAGACGGTAGACTTCACGAACGGCGTGAAGTGCGTCAACGGACTCGGCAACTGCGCGATGCTCGATGTCTCGGCGGTCGTGCCGGCGAAGGTCACGAAGCCAGGCACTGCGACTGTGCGCGTGCGCGTGCGAGGTGACTCCATCGGCATGGGCGTCGCGAACGTCCATGGGTGCCGGACCGTGGGACCGCCGCCGACGCAGATCTGTGTACAGATCACGCAGCAGATCCCGATCGTTCCGCCGAAGCCCGTTGCGGCGGCCGTGACCGTCACGCCGAGTGCCGCCACGACGAACAAGGGACAGGGCGCATCGTTCTCGCTCAGCTTCACCGTGCAGAATACGGGCACGAAAGCAACGACCTACGCCATCGCCGCCGCCTGTTCGCCGAGTGTCATCGCCAGCGGGTGCTCCCCGTCGACGAACTCCGTGACGCTCAATCCCTCGGCGAGCACGGTCGTGACGATGAGCAGCCTGGCGGCAACATCGCCCGGTACGCTCACGACTGGTGTCGCGACGATCACGGCGAGTGCCGGGGTGGCGACCGCTACGGGCCAGACGGCGGTCACCGTCGGGCCGAACGACGGCACCGGCGGCTCGCCGGTAATCGCGGTCGACGTCGACGGCATCAATCCCAAGGGCTCGGTGAGTCGCGACCAGTGCCTCATGGTCGCCGCCGGAGACGCGGCAGGCGTCGAATGCGGTGACTTGCGCCTCGCCCACGCGCTGCCCGCGATGCAGACGATGGGGCAGACGCGGTCACCGACGTTGATCTACTCGAGTCGCCAAGCATGGCCGGCGCAGCTGATCAATGCGAACGTCACAATGCTCCGCGCCACCGCGACGACGATAACGACGAAGCTGACTGTCGGCTCGAACGAGGTGAACCGGACGTACTCATGGCCGACGAGCTGCCGGAACGTGACCTGCCGGATCGTCGTACCATTCGATGGTGGCGCGAGTGGCATGCCAGGCTATGGATCGTTCCCGACCGGACTGTATCACTACACGCTCGAGGTCGGGATGACCGAGGGCGGAACGCCGTACACCGCGACCGACACCGGCAGCTTCGTGATCGTGAATCGGGCGTTCAGTCCCTTCGGAGCGGGGTGGTGGCTCCAAGGCCTCGAACAGGTGGTGCACGTAAGCGCGAGCGAGAAACTGTGGGTCGGCGGCGACGGGAGTAGCCGACTCTACCGTCGCACGCTGGCCGACTCGAACATTTACGTCGTCGCCGCCGCGGATCTCGTGAATCGTCCTGACACGCTGCGGCGGCATGGCAGCAACGACTGGCGACGCCGCCTCCCGAACGGCGCGTACGTGCGCTTCGACAACTCCGGCGTGCACACCCTGACCGTGAACGCACTCGGACACCAGACGAGGCTCAAGTACTCGGGCGGCCGCCTGGACTCGCTCGTGCTTCCGGTCGCGCCGCTGTCCAGTGCATTGCCGCACTACAAGTTCTTCTACAGCGCCGGCGGCAAGATCGACTCCGTCTTCGCACGACGTGACTCGCAGCCCGCGCGCGTGACGCGCATCGGACGCGTGAACAACGTCTACATCGACAGCATCCTCGCCCCCGGCGACATCAAGGCCGTGAAGTTCGGGGTGGATCTCGCCTATGGCGCCGTCACGTCGCGACGCAACCGCTTGGGCGACTCCGTCTATTTCTCTTACGACAGCCTGTGGGCCGTCAAGGAAACCAAGGTCTCGCTGCGTAGCACGAGCGACACCGCGATCGTCACGAAGTTCTGTGCCGTACAGACGCTCAGTCTCGTGACTTGTCCGTCGTTCGGCGTCAATGCGCTCGGTGGCATACCGCTCCACTCGGCTGTGACGAAGATGGACGGCCCGCGCACCGGCACGATTGACATGATGACATTCCACCTCAATCGCTTCGGGGGCCCAGACAGCATCCAAGATCCGCTCGGAGGCCGCACCCGGCTCCTGCGGAGCGTGACCTTCCCTGCGCTCGTCACTCAGGTCACCGATCCCTCCGGCCTGGTGCAGCGTGCCGTGTACAACACCCGCGGGTTGGTCGATTCGTTGATCGTGTTGAATCCTACAGGCAGCGGCTCGAACGCGGTCACCACCGTCACGTGGCACAGCAAGTGGGCCTTGCCGAGTGTCGTCAAGCCACCCAAGGGGTCGAGGACGTTCTACAAGTACAACGGTAGCGTCCCGAAGCTCGACTCGATCCGGGTCGGAGCGGGCGATTCGACGCGGGTGTCCTTCGTGTACAAGGACACCACGCATCAACTGCTCTCGGTGACGCATCCGGGCGGCTTCGTCGAGGCGTACACGTACGACTCGGAACTCGGGAACATCGCGACGATCACCGACGGCCCGATGAAGACGTTGATCACGCGTGATTCACTCGGCTTCGAGCGCGTCGTGCAAGACTCGGCGGGCCTTCTCGTCGATTCGATCTACCGCGGCATCAGCGGCCGCGTCGACTCCACGCACTCGAAAAGCAAGGCGATGACACGGTTCCTGGTCCAGGGTACCTCGTGGGACACGGTGCCGAGCCGGACCCGACGCGTCGACAACACTTACGACGCGGAAGGGAATCTCATCGGCGTGTATCGCGGCACGATCAACGGCGGCTTGATGGTCGGCGCGAACGTGAACACGACCTGGAGCTACGACGCCGCGCGCCGAGTGCGACGGCGTGTGGAGGGCAACGTCACCGACAGCATGTACTACGATCCGTCGGGGTTGCTCACGACGAAGGTCAGCGGCCGAGGCTTGCGCATAAGTCACGGCTACGACGCCCTCGGCCGACTCCAGTATCGCGTCGTGCCCGGGGTGACGTACGCGTCCGAGACGTGCGCGGCGTGCACCGATACGATCGGGACGATACTCGATGCGGCGCGCTTCCCGTATTTCCAGACCGACCTTCCCGGTGGCGGCCTCTCGAAGGACGTCATCCTCCTCGGCGACGTCGAGCGATTCACGTACGACGCCGGCGGCCGGATGGTCGCGGCCGACAACTACGCCGCGAAGATCCGGCGCGGCTACTATCCGAACGGGAGTCTGAAGGCCGACACGACGCGTCTGCGGGTCTATGATCCGTCGGACACGGCCTACGCGGTGTCCGCGCAGTATCCGATGTCGTTTGCGTTAGGTTATGAGGTGGACCTGCTGGGCCGGCGCACACGCCGCACGGACTCCGACGGCAAGGAGCAGCTGTATGCGTACCACGATTCGCTCGGCGTCCTGCTGAACACCGTCGATCGCAACATCGGCGGCGGGGACTCGGTGAAGTTCGCCTTCAAGTGGGACCGCGCGGGACGGCTCTACTTCCGCGAGGCGCTCGGCGAGACGAACACGACGCTGGACGAGACGCGCACGTACGATGCGTTCGGCCGCCTCGTGAAGCGGTCGGAGCGCGGG
>CAYSAR010000034.1:0-14791 GCA_964428985.1 uncultured Gemmatimonadaceae bacterium
CACGCCGGTGCCCGGCGGCGTCGGGCCGATGACGATCGCGATGCTGCTCGCGAACACCGTGCGCGCGGCGAAGCTCGCGCACGGCGTGGCCTGAGACGGGCGCCCGTCGACGTGGACCTCTTCGAGCACGCCGCGCCCGGCCAGGCCGCCACCGCCGCGATCCCCGTCGCCGAGCTCACGGCGATGGCGAAGGAGATCCTCGAGGGCGCGTTCCCCCGACTGTGGGTGAAAGGCGAGGCCTCGAACCTCACGAAGCACCGCAACGGCCATTGGTACTTCACGCTGCGCGACCGTACGGCGCAGCTCGCCTGCGTCGTCTGGGCGCGCGACACGCGTCGCATCCCGGCACTGCCCAACGAAGGGATGCAGGTACAGGCGCGGGGCCAGCTCACGGTCTACCCCGCGCAGGGGAAGATGCAGTTCCAGGTCGACGCGCTCGAGGCCGAGGGCGAAGGCCTTTGGAAGAAGGCGTTCGACGAACTGAAGGCGCGGCTCGATGCGGACGGCCTCACGTCGCCGGCGCGCAAGCGGCGCCTCCCGCGCTTCCCGCGCACCGTCGCCGTGATCACGAGCCCCGACGGCGCCGCGCTGCGCGACATCATCGCGGTCATCCGCCGTCGCAACCCCGGCGTCTCCGTCGTCGTGATCCCCGCGGCGGTGCAGGGCGAGACGGCGCCCGATTCCATCTGCGCGGCGCTCGAGCGGCTCGACCGCTGGGGTGGGGCCGACCTGCTGATCATCGGGCGCGGCGGCGGCTCGCGCGAGGATCTCTGGGCGTTCAACCACGAGCGGGTCGCGCGCGCGCTCGCGGCGTGCCGCGTCCCGACGATCTCCGCCGTCGGCCACGAGACCGACGTGACGATCGTCGACTTCATCGCCGACCTGCGCGCGGCGACGCCGTCGGTCGCGGCCGAGAGCGCCGTGCCGCTGCTCGACGACCTGCGCCAAGCGCTGCGGCTCCTCGGCGGCGCGATGTGCGATTCGCTCGAGGATCGGCTCCAACGCGCGCGCCGCGACCTGCATCGCCACGCCGAGGGGCTCGCGCTGCGCGCCCGCCGCGTGGCCGAACGTCGGCGCGCTCGCGTGCAGCAGCTCGCGGGACGCATCGAGGCGCTCTCGCCGCTGGGCGTGCTCGCGCGCGGGTTCGCCGTCGCGCGCGGCGCCGACGGACGCACGCTCTCGCGTCTCGCCGACTTCGCGCCCGGCGCGCCGTTCGGCCTCCTGCTGCAAGACGGGCGCGTCCAGGCGCGCGTGGACTCCACGCACGCCGACGCGCCGCACCTTCGGAGGGACGCATGAGCACGTCATTCGAGTCCACGCTCACGCGGCTGGAACAGGTCGCCGCCGCGCTCGAGCGCGATGACATCCCGCTCGAGGAGGCGCTTCGGCTCTTCGAGGAAGGCATCGCGAAGTTGCGCGAGGCCTCGGCGCAACTCACCGAGGCCGAGGGCAAGGTGCAGACGCTCATCGAGCAGGCGCAGGGCGTGTTCGAGGTGCGGGAGTGAACGCAGCGGCGACCGACGCGGACCTCGCGCCAGCCGAGGCGGCGTTCGCGTCGGGGCGTGCGCGCGTCACGCAGGCACTCGATGCGCTCGTCGCGCGTTGCCTCGCGTCCGATCGGCGTCCGGTGGCGGAGGCGATCCGCTACAGTCTCGCGGGCGAGGGGAAGCGGCTCCGCGCCGTCCTCGTGATCGAGGCGTACCGCGCCGCCGGCGGCACGGGCGACGTGACGCCACTCGCCGCCGCGGTCGAGGTCGTCCACGCCTACTCGCTCGTGCACGACGACCTCCCGTGCATGGACGACGACGACCTGCGTCGCGGACGCCCGACGGTGCATCGCGCGTTCGATGTACGCATCGCGACGGCGGCCGGCATGGCGATGGTGCCGCTCGCCGCCTCCGCCGCGGCCGAGGCGGCGCTCGCGCTCGGCCTCCCCGCGCCGACGCGGGCCCGGATCCTCGGCGAGCTCATGCGGGCCGCCGGTGCCGGCGGCATGATTGGCGGCCAGTTGCTCGACCTCGAGTGGGAAGGACAAGCGGCCACGCTCGACGACTTGCGGCGCATCCATCGGCTCAAGACCGGGGCGCTCATCGAGTCGTCGCTCGTGATTGGCGGGCTCGCCGCCGGCGCCGACGACGCGCTGGTCTCCGCGCTCGCACGGTACGGCGCGGGCGTCGGGCTCGCGTTCCAGATCACGGACGACGTGCTCGACGTGACATCGACGTCGGACCAGCTCGGCAAGACCGCGGGCAAGGATGTGCAGTACGGAAAGAGCACCTATCCGGCGTTGCTCGGGCTTGACGGCGCCCGGGCGCGGGCGACCGCACTGGTGGATGAGGCACGCGAGGCGCTGCGTGCCCAACGGGCGCTCACGCCCGAGCTCGACGCCCTCGCGCGATTCACCGTCGCTCGCACCTCGTGACGGCGTTTCCGCCGCTGGCTTTCCCCGCACATTCGGTACATTTCTAGACCGTGCCCCAATCCAACCTGCCCACGCCGCCCGGCCCCCCCATCCTCGACCGCATCGACAGCCCGGCCGATCTCCGTCGGCTCGGCAACGAGGAACTCAAGCAGCTGGCCCAGGAGGTCCGTGAGTTCCTCATCCAGACCTGCTCCGTCACCGGGGGACACATCGGGGCCGGGCTGGGCGTCGTCGAGCTGACGATCGCGCTGCACGCGGCGTTCGACACACCGCGCGACCAACTGGTCTGGGACGTCGGCCACCAGGGCTACCCGCACAAGGTGCTCACCGGCCGTCGCGATCGGATGCAGACGCTCCGACAGGAGGGCGGGCTCTCCGGCTTCCTGAAGCGCTCCGAGAGTCCGTACGACGCGTTCGGGGCAGGGCATGCCGCGACGTCGATCTCGGCCGCGCTCGGCATCGCCGCCGCGCGCGACCTCAATGGCGAGGACTTCAAGGTCGCGGCGATCATCGGCGATGGGTCGTTGGGCTCGGGCCTCGCCTACGAAGCGCTCAACAACGCCGGCGCGACCGACCGCGACTTCGTCGTCGTCCTCAACGACAATGAGATGAGCATCGCGCCGAACGTCGGGGCGATGCACAAGTACCTCACGTCGGTGCAGCGGAACCCGATCTACAACCGCCTGCGCACGGCGATCGGCGGGTGGATGGACGACCACTCGACCGGTCTCTTCAAGGACGCGGGCACGATCATCCGCCGCTGGGAAGAGTCGGTGAAGGCGTTCCTCACGCCGGGCGTGCTTTTCGAGGAGCTGGGCTTCCGCTACTTCGGGCCGATCGACGGACACGACATCCCGCAGATGCTGGAGACGTTCAAGGCGGTGCGCGCGTTCAAGGGGCCGCGCCTCGTGCACGTCATCACGACGAAGGGGAAGGGCTTCCCGGCGGGCGAGCATGGCGAGAAGTGGCACGCGCTCCCGCCGGGCCATGACCCGAAGACGGGCAAGGTCCGCGCGGCCTCGACCGCGAACCCGAACTACACGGCGGTCTTCGGCAAGGCGCTCGCCGAGCTCATGGAGGAATACCCGAAGGTCGTGACCATCACCGCGGCGATGCCGAGCGGCACGGGCACCGGTGCCGCCGCGAAGCAGCATCCCGACCGCTTCTTCGACGTCGGCATCGCCGAGGCGCACGCGGTCACGTTCGCCGCCGGCATGGCGACGCAGGGCCTGCGCCCGGTCGCGGCGATCTACTCGACGTTCCTCCAGCGCGCGTACGACAGCATCGTGCACGACGTCGCGATCCAGCAGCTTCCGGTGACTTTCGCGATGGACCGCGCGGGCCTCGTCGGCGAGGACGGCGAGACGCACGCGGGTCTCTACGACATCGCGTACATGCTCGCGATCCCGAACATGACCGTGACGGCGCCGAAGGACGGCCACGAGCTCGTCGGCCTCCTGCGCGCGGCGATGGCGCACGAGCGCGGGCCGTTCGCGGTGCGCTATCCGCGCGACGTCGCCCCCGACCTCGTGCCGCCCGCGCGCGAGATCCCGGCGGTGCCGCACGCGACCTGGGAGGTCCTGCGCAAGGGCGAGGAGATTGCCGTGCTCGCCGTCGGCACGATGGTCGGCGAGGCGATGCGGGCGGCCGAGTCGCTCGCCGCCGAGGGGCTCCCCGTCACCGTCGTGAACTGCCGCTACCTCAAGCCGTACGACGAGACGACGCTCACGGCGCTGCTCGCGACGCATAAGCAGTTGCTCGTCGCCGAGGAGGGCACGGTCGTGAACGGGTTCGGCGCGTTCATGGCGTCGGTCGTGAGCGCGATGGACGCCGGCGTGCGCGTCACGACGCTCGGCGTCCCCGATCGCATCGTCTACGCGGCCTCGCGCGCGCGGCAGCTCGCGCTCTGCGGGCTCGATGCCGCCGGCATCGCGGCGCGCGTGCGCGCGATGCACGAGAGCGAGGCGCTCGCGGGGTGAACGGCGCCCCGGCCTCGACCACGCGGCTCGGCGTCATCGGGCACCGGGGCTATGAAGGGCTGAGCGATATCCTCGCCTTCCTCGCGCGCGAGGCGGCCGCGCGCGGTCGTCCGCTGCTCGCCGAGGATGACCTCCTCGAGTACCTCCCCGACGCCGCGCCGCTCGGCGCCCCCGCCGACATCGAGGCGCTCATCACGCTCGGCGGTGACGGCACGCTGCTGCGCGGCGCGCGGTTCATCGGCTCGTCGCGCGTGCCGATCCTCGGCGTCAACCTCGGCAAGCTCGGGTTCCTGACCGCATGCCACCACGAGGAGTTCGGGCCGGCGCTCGATGCATTCTTCCGCGGGGCGTACCGCGTCGAGTCGCGCATGGTGCTCGACGCCGCATCGCACACGATCGAGGGCGCCGTCGGCGTCAAGATGCGCGCGCTGAACGACGTCGTCGTGCACAAGGGCGGCTATGCGCGCGTGCTGCGGCTGCGCGTCTTCGTCGACGACGAGCTGATCGGGGCGTTCGCCGCCGACGGCGTCGTGTTCTCCACTCCCACCGGCTCGACCGCGTACTCGCTCTCTGCCGGCGGGCCGATCGTCGTGCCGACGTTCGACTCGCTCATCGTCACGCCCGTCGCGCCGCACACGCTCGCGCTGCGGCCGGTCATGCTCCCGCCCGGTTCGGTCGTGCGTCTCGAGGTCGACGACGCGCCCGACGAGGTGCTCGTGACCGTCGACGGCCAGGTCGGCGCAACGCTGGCCGAAGGGCAGGCGCTCACCGTGCGCCAGAGCGCGTGCCCGACCTGCCTCGTGCAATTCGCCGACGGCACGTTCTTCTCGCGCCTGCGGCGCAAGCTCGGGTGGGGCGGCCTCCGCGAACGCGATCGCTGATGCTCACCGAGCTGCGGATCCGCAACCTCGCCATCATCGACGCGGTCACGCTGCCCCTCGCGCCCGGCCTCAATGTGCTCTCGGGCGAGACCGGCGCCGGCAAGTCCATCATCGTCGGGGCGCTCGGGCTGTTGATCGGGGAGCGCGCGTCGGCCGACCTCGTGCGCACCGGCGCCGAGAAGGCGACGGTCGAGGGCATCTTCGACATCACCGGCCGCGACGCGCTGCTCGCGATGCTCGATGCGCGCGGGCTCGAGCCGGTCGGCGAGGGGACGCTCGTGCTCAAGCGCGAGGTGTCGGCCGCCAGCGGCCGTACGCGCGCCTGGGTGAATGGTTCCCCCGTGACGGCGGGCATCCTCGCCGAGGTCGGTCGCGCGCTCGTGAACGTGCATGGCCAGCACGAGGCGCAGGCGCTGCTCGAGCCCGAGGCGCAGCGCGCGATCCTCGATGCGTTCGGCGATGCGGCCGCCGAGGTCGCGGCCGTCGCGCGCGCACACGGGGCGCTCGTCGAGGCACGAGGGGCGATCGACGCGCTGCGCGCCCGACGCGACGACGCAGGCCGCCGCGCCGATTGGCTCCGGCACGTCGCGCAGGAGGTCGGCGACGCGGCGCTCGTCGAGGGCGAGGAGGAACGCCTCGAGGAGGAGGCGCGCCGGCTCACGCACGCCGAGGAGCTGCGCACGCTCATCGGCGAGCTGACGGCGGCGCTCGATGCCGGGGACGAGTCGGCGCTCGGGGCGATCGGCCACCTCCAGAAGCCGCTCGCCGCGCTCCAGCGGATCGACCCTGCCGCGGCGCGGCTCCAGGAACTCTACGACGCCGCGTGGTACGCACTCGAGGAACTCGCGCGCGAAGCACAGGCCTATGCCGACGGCATCGAGCTCGATCCCGCGCGCCTCGACGAGGTCGAGCGGCGCCGCGACCTGATCTTCCGCATCACGCGCAAACACGGCGGCAGCGTCGCGACGGCGTTACAGGCCGCGCGCGAGGCGCGCGCCGAGCTCGACCTGCTCGATACCGCCGGGCTCGACTTGCGCGGGCTCGAGGCGCGCGTGCGGCAGGCGACGAAGGAACTCGAGGCGGCGGCCGGCAGGCTCTCGGCGAAGCGCCGCACGGCCGCCGCGCGCCTCGTCAAGGCGGTGGAGGCGCGACTCCCCGACCTCGGCATGCCCGATGGCCGGTTCATCGTCTCGCTCGCGCCGCGCGCGGAGCCCGCCGCGTCCGGCGCCGAGGACGTCGAGTTCCGCGTCGCGCTCAACGTGGGGCACGACGCGCGTCCGCTCGCGCGCGTGGCCTCGGGCGGCGAGCTCGCGCGCGTCATGCTCGCGCTCAAGGTCATCCTCGCGCAGCTCGACGGCGTGCCGACGCTGATCTTCGACGAGGTCGACGCCGGCATCGGCGGACGTACCGGCCTCATGGTCGGCGACGCGATGCGTGACGTCGCCGCGCACCACCAGGTGTTCGCGATCACGCATCTCCCGCAGATCGCGGCGCGGGCGCACCATCACATCGTCGTGCGCAAGGCGGCGAAGGGCGGCGTGACGACGAGCGACGTCGAACTCGTCTCCGGTGAGGCGCGCGTCGACGAGATCGCGCGCATGCTCGGCGGCGACGCCGAGAGCGCGGCAAGCCGCGAGCATGCGCGGGAGCTGCTCGAGGTGGCCGCGCGTCCGACGGTCAACGCGTCACCCGCCCCGCCGGTGAAACCGAAGCCCGCTCAGCGCCCGAAGAGGCGCGTGTAGTAGCGGACGAGCAGGCGGTCCTCGCGGCGCCGCGGCACGATGCCGCTGCCGCTCGCGATGGACTCGGTGTGCGAGTAACTCACCTCGAACCGGGCGCTCGCGCGGCCGGCGGCCGCGGCGGCGAACGTCGAGAACGTCAGATGGAAGCCGGCGCGCTGCTCGTCGCTCGCGAACGCGCGCGCCATCCCCGCGCGGTCGAACGTCACGGTGCCCGCCGCCGGCGGCGCGCCGGTCGCGATGTCCGGCACGGCGTACGCGTCCGCCGCGCGCTTGCGATAGCCCCAGTAGCCGCCGAACGCGAAATAGTCGTTGAGATGATACCGCGGTGAGACCTCGGCCTGGATCACGGCGCCGCGCTCGACCGGCGCGACGACCTCGCGCCACGATTCGAGCAACTGGTCCCCGACGACGCTCGGCACGCGGATCGATGCCGGCTCGCCCCGTGCCTTCGCCCATCCGAGCACGACCGACGCCCAGAACCGCTCGTTCACGACGATGTCGGTGTAGGAGCGCAGGCCGATCGCGTCCTCGCCGGTGCCCGTGCCGAGGTCGAGGAAATCGCCGGGCTCGCCACGGACGCCCGTGCCGAGTCGGTACGTCAAGCCGACCGATTGCCGTAGCCCGACGCGATCGGCACGCAGCCGCTCGCCTTGCGCGCCGGCGCCGAGGCCGCCGAACGAGTCGAAGAGCCGCACCTTCACGCCGAGGTCGATGTCACCGATGTTGATGCGCGCGCTGTGATCGAGCGGGCGCGCCCCATAGCCGAACGTCGAGTCGCGCATGAGCGCGTCGAGGTCGGCGACGGTGAGCGGGACCTGCGCGCCGAGCGGGAGTCCGGTCGATGCGGTCACGTGCGTGACGCCGTAGCGCTCGAGCGCGCCGCGCAGCGAGTCCACGCGCGCGAGCAGGGCCTGCTCGGCCGCCGATCCCGCGAGCGGCACGTATGCGGACGGGTCGGGGCCGCCCGCGCCACCGTACGTCCGTTCGAGTCTCGTGGCGAAGGCGCCGGTGCGCGAGACGAGCGCATCGACGTCGGCTGGCTCCGCGAGGATGATCGCGCACTCGGGGAAGGCGCCGGCGTTGCCGACGCAGGCGTCGCGACGCGCGGCGAGCGAGGTGGCCGCCGATGCGTACGCATCGATCGTCGCGCGGTTCGTGCCGGGGACGGCGGTACCGAGGTAATAGGGATTGAACCCCAGCGTCGCCGTCGCGCCTTGGATGCGCTGCTGCGCCTCGGCGCGCACGCGCACGAGCGGCGCCGTCGCACCGATCGTGAGCCACTCCGTCACGCCGATCTCGAGCGAGAACGGCGTCACGAACACGCGCTGCCGCAGGTCGAGCGACACCGCGCCCAGCGACGCGCTGAAATCGGTGGCGCCGAGCGCGCGAATCTCCTGCTCGAGCGGACGCAGGATCGCGAGCTGGTCCGGGCCGAACGCGTCGAACGAGAACCCACGCCCGAGGCCCTCGACGCGGCCGTCGCGATAGCGATCGCTCATCATCGTGTGCTCGCCGCCGATGCCGACGCGCAGCGCACCGCGCGGGAGCGTGACCGCGTCGGGCGCGCCACCGAGCACGCGCTGCGCACCAAGGGCCGCGCCGGGATCGGCGAGTGGCCAGGCGAGCGCGAGTGCGAGCAGGATCCGTGGGCGGAGCGTCGTCGTGGCGTCCAAGCACATGGGCGGTCGGCTGGCTAGTTTAGCGTCGTACCCCCTTGAAGGTAACGTGACACCCGATCGAGACATGACCGAGGACCTCGCCGCGGCACGCGCGGCGTCAGCGCCGCTCCCCGGCGTCCAGTGGCAGATCACCGGCAATCACTGGCTCGCGCTTCCCTGCGTGCACCCCGCCGACGCGGCGATCCACGCCGTGAGCCTCTTGCATCGCGGCGCGCGCGCCGCCGTGGAGTTCGCCGGGTCGCCGGCGTTCCTCGCGGGCTCGGGCGCGCCGCTCGCGCGCCCCACCGTGACGATCGACCACGAACCGGTCGCGCTCGCACGGCACGGCATCGCGTGGGAGCGCGCGCTCCAGTGGCTGCCGACGTTCACGTCACAGGCCGAGGACGTGATGATCCGCGGCACCGTGTTCGCGCCGTTCGGGCGCGACGCCGATGTCGCCGGTGCGGTGTTCGCGCTCTCGTTCGAGAACCGCGGCAAGAAGCCGAAGCGCGTGCGCGTCGGCCTCGAAGGGACGCTCGGCCACCGCCAGTTGCGCGTGCGGACGCCGCGGCCGGCGGAGGACGCGCACCGCGTCAGCGTCGCCGGCAGCGACATCGTGCTGCTCGAGGGCACCGCGGCGCCGGGCCTCTGCGCGCTCGCGATCGCCGCCGACGGCGAGGCGAAGGTCGAGTTGCGCGATGCGAACGCCGCGGCGCCGGGGTACGCGCTCTCGCGCGAGGTGATGCTCGGGGCAGGGGAGCGCATCGAGACGGCGTACTTCATCGCCGCCGGCCCCGAGCGCGACGGCGCCGAGGCGACCGTTGGCGTCATGCGTCGACGCGGGTGGCGCTCACTGCTCACCGCGACGCGTGACGCGCTGCGCATGCTCGAGCAGTCGACGGGCATGGAATCGCTCGACGCGCTGATCAATCGCAACCTGACGTTCGCCTACTTCTACGGCGTGGGACGGGCGCTCGACGACGCGCACTTCTACCTCGTGCGCAGCCGCGCGCCCTGGTGCGCGTGGGGCGTCACGGTGCGCGACTGGGAAGCCCTCGCGTGGACCGTGCCGGCGGTGCAGCTCGGCGACCCACCGCTCGCGCGGGAGCTGATCCTCCGCGCCTGCGAGGTGCATGGCTACGCGCCCGGCCGCGGCGTGCACTACCTCGACGGGACGCTCTTCGAACCCGGCTTCACGCTCGAGGGCACGGCGTCGTACGCGATCGAAACCGAGCGATACATCCGGGAGACCGGCGACGACCAAATCGTCGAGGAGCCGGGGCTCGCCGACACGCTGTACGTCTCTCACGATGAGATCGCCGCGCGGCGCGACGAGAAGCACGCGCTCTATCGCACCGAGGTCACGCTCGATCGACGGCCGACCGAACTGCCGTACACCCTGCACGGCAACGCCGTCGTCGCGTTCGCGCTCGACGCGCTGAAGAAGACGCTCGACGAGGAGGCGGCGCGCGACGTCGAGGACCCGTCCGCCGTGCGCGCGGCACTGCGGCGGCGCTTCGCGGTCGGCGGTGAGGGGAAGACGACCTTCGCGGGCGCAGCCGACCTCGAGGGGCGCACCGCGCTCGACGACGATCCGGTGGGCTCGGCGCTCTGGCTCCCGCTCTGGGAGGCGGTGGAGCGGACCGATTCGATGTACCGTCGCACGGCGAAGCGCATCGGAGCGTCGGAGCGTCTCGTCGTGCAGATCGCGAGACTGCTCGGCCCCGAGGCGTCAGAGGTGCTCGAGTGGCTCCGTCGTGCCCCGCTTGGTCACGGCCTCGCGGCGGAGTACGTCGACGACGAGGGGCGTGCGACCTCGCACGGCGGTGATGCGGCGCTGAGCGGGTTGTTGGCGTACGTCGCGTGGTATACGGTGCATGCTCACGGAGTCCGCCCGTGAGCGCGATGCTGGAAGAGAGAGGAGGGAAGTGGCACGGCGACGCGAGTCGCGGGGAATGACGAGAGGTGCCCGGTGCGAGAGATGCGCGATGCGGGGCCTCGCACCGAGCACCCAGCACCACTTCCCGCGACTCGCGTCGCCGTGCCACTCCCCTCCTCTCTTCGCTAGCACCAAACCACGTATCCCCGCACCGCCTCATGCCGGGGGTGGGACTCGAACCCACATGGGGTCACCCCCAGGGGTTTTTAAGACCCCCGCGTCTAACCAGTTTCGCCACCCCGGCTGACGCGGAATCTAAGTCGAAGCGGCGGAGGGGAACGAAGAAAGGGGCGGCCGCACGGCCGCCCCCCTCCCATCTCAAATCTCCCATCTGCAACTCGAGAGCGGGAAACGGGACTCGAACCCGCGACCCCAACCTTGGCAAGGTTGTGCTCTACCAACTGAGCTATTCCCGCGTGCCTCGAAGCTTAGGTGAGTCGGGCACGTCCGGCAAGCGCGTCTCGATTGTCCCGCGCGAGCGTTAACTTTCGCCGCATGACCGACGTCGTCGCCCTCGCCGCCGAGCTCCTCGCCGTCCCCTCCACGACACGTGAGGAAGGCGCTGTCGTCGAAGTGGTCTCGCGATGGCTCGTCGCACGCGACTGGAACGTCACCGTCCAGGAGGTCACACCGGGTCGTGGGAACGTCTGGGCGTCCCGCAAGGGTGGTGGCGTCACGCTCTCGACGCACCTAGACACCGTGCCGCCGTACGTGCCGCCCCGGCGCGACGACGGCAAGCTCTTCGGTCGCGGCGCCTGTGACGCCAAGGGCATCGCCGCCGCGATGATGGTCGCGGCCGACCGGCTCGCCAACGAAGGCGAGCAGCGCGTCGATCTCCTCCTCGTCGTCGGCGAGGAGCGCGGCTCCGACGGCGCGCGCCTCGCGAACCAGTTGCCCGCCACGAGCAAGTGGCTCATCAACGGCGAACCGACCGAGAGCATCCTCGCGTCGGGGTGCAAGGGCGCGCAGCGCGTCATCGTGCGGACGAAGGGACGCGAGGCGCACTCCGCCTATCCGCACCTCGGCCGCTCGGCGATCGCGCCGATGCTCGAGATGCTCCCCGAGCTCGACCGCCTCGACTGGCCCGTCGACGACGTGCTCGGCCCGACGACGGTGAACGTCGGCCTGATCCGCGGCGGGACCGAGGCGAACATCGTGCCGGGATCGTGCGAGGCCGAGATGATGGTGCGTCTCGTCGGCGACGTCGCGCCCGTGCGCAAGGCGCTCGAGAAGTGGGCGAAGGGACGCGCCGAGCTCGAGTTCGGTTCGTTCATCCCGGCGCAGCACTTCCACACCGTGCCGGGCTTCAAGGCCGCGCCCGTCGCCTACACGTCGGACATCCCCCTCCTCACGAACTGGGGGACGCCGCTGCTCTTCGGGCCGGGCTCGATCCACGTCGCGCACACGCCGGACGAGTACGTCGACGAGGCCGAGCTGCGCGCGAGCGTCGACAGCTACGTCAAGCTCGTGCGGACGTTGCTCGCATGAGCGCCGCGACGCGCGACGCGCGCCTCCCGGTCGCCGTGCTCGGCGCGACCGGCGCCGTGGGTCAGACGTTCATCCGTCTGCTCGCCGGTCATCCCTGGTTCCGCCTCGCCGAGGTCGCGGCGAGCGAACGCTCGGCGGGCAAGCGCTACGCCGATGCGACGCGCTGGCTCGAGGGCGCGATGCCCGCCGACGTCGCCGCGCTCGAGGTGACGACCTGCGATCCGGCGGTCGTGAAGTCGACGGTCGTCTTCTCGGCGCTCGACGCGACCGCCGCCGCCGATCTCGAACCCGCGTTCGCGCGGACCGGACGCTTCGTGCTCAGCAACGCGAAGAACTTCCGCATGGAGCCCGACGTCCCGCTGTTGATCCCCGAGGTGAACGCGTCGCATGTCGCGCTCCTCGATGCGCAACGCGCGCGCGGGTGGACGGGGGGCGTGATCACGAACGCGAACTGCGCGGCGACCGTCGCCGCGATGGCGCTCGCGCCGCTCCATGAGCGCTTCGGCGTGACCGAGGTCTTCCTCTCGACGATGCAGGCGGTCTCCGGCGCCGGCTATCCCGGCGTCGCCTCGCTCGACATCCTCGGCAACGTCATCCCGTACATCGGCGACGAGGAACCGAAGCTCGAGCGCGAGATGCAGAAGATGCTCGGACGCGTGACTGGCCCGACGTTCGAGGCCGCGCCGTTCAAGGTCAGCGCGCACGCGAACCGCGTCGCGGTGGAGCACGGCCACACGGTCACGATGTCGGTGCGCCTCGCGCGCCGTGTGCCGGTCGCCGAGGCGCTCGCGGCGCTGCGTGAGTGGCGCGGGGCGACGGAGGTCGCCGGCCTCCCGAGCGCGCCCGAGCGCCCGGTCATCGTGACCGATCTCCCCGACCGACCGCAGGCGCGACGCGATGTCATGGCCGGCAACGGCATGTCCATCACCGTCGGGCGCGTGCGCGAGGATGCGATCTTCGACCTGCGTCTGGTCGCGCTCGGGCACAACACGATCCGGGGCGCGGCCGGTTGCTCGATCCTGAACGCCGAGCTCCTCGCGCGCCTCGGCCGTCTGCCCGGCGACTGGCGCCCGCCCACCGCCCAGGGATGATCGTCGTCAAGTTCGGCGGGACCTCGGTCGGGGACGCGGACGCGATCGCGCGCACCGCGTCGATCGTGCGCGGTCGGCTCGACCGGCAACCGGTCGTCGTCGTCTCGGCGCTCGCCGGCACGACGAACCGCTTGATCGAGGTCACGCAGCACGCCGCCGACGGGCAGCTCATCGTCGCGCTCTCGATGCTCGAGGAACTGCGCGCGCGGCACTTCGCGGCGATCGAGGAACTGCTGGGAGGTCACGCGTCCCGGGACGAGGTCGCGGCCGAGACCGGCGCGCTCTTCGACGAACTCGCCCACCTCGCCGAGGCGCTCTCGGTGCTCGGGCATGCGACTCCGCGTTCGGGGGACGCGCTCGCCTCGATGGGCGAACGGCTCTCGGCGCCGATCGTCACCGCCGCGTTCGTGAAGGCGGGCCTCCCCGCGGTGTTCGTCGACGCGCGGAAGGTCATGGCGACGAGCGACGACTTCGGGAAGGCCGAGCCGCGCGCCGATGAGATCGCGCTCAACTGCCGCGAGCATCTCGCGCCGCTGCTGCGCGAAGGGAAGGTGCCCGTGCTCGGCGGCTACATCGGCGCGACGGCGCAGGGCATCACGACGACGATCGGTCGCGGCGGCAGCGATTACTCCGCCTCGCTTTTCGGCGCGGCTATGGAGGCCGAGGCGATCGAGATCTGGACCGACGTCGACGGCATGCTCACCGCCGACCCACGCGTCGTCCCCGATGCGCGGCTCATCGAGCACATCCGCTTCGACGAGGCGAGCGAGCTCGCGAGCTTCGGCGCGAAGGTGCTGCATCCGAGCACGATCGCGCCGGCCGTGCGTCGCGGCATCCCGGTCTTCGTCTTCAACTCGCGCCGGCCGCAGGGTGGCGGCACGCGCATCACGTTCGACGCCCCGCGCCTCGCCGTCCGCGCGATCGCCGGCAAGGGACGCACCGTCGTCGTGCGTGTGCGCTCGCCGCGCATGCTCGCGACGCCCGGCGCGCTCCGCGCGATCTTCGAGGTGTTCGAGCGCAATCGCACGTCGGTCGACGTCGTCGCGACCTCCGAGGTCTCGGTGTCGGTCACGCTGGACGACGACCAGCACATCGAGGCCGTCGTCGCCCAGCTCTCGGCGTTCGGCGACGTGACGGTGGAACGCGGCCGCGGCATCGTCGCGCTCGTGGGCGCCGGACTCGGGCAGAGCACCGAGGCGATGGCGCGCGCGCTCGCCGCGCTCGGCGCGCTCCGGCTGCATATGCTCTCGCTCAGCGCGACGGGCATCAATCTCACGCTGATCGTCGATGGCGACTCGGTGGAGGAGGCGATGCGACGGCTCCACGCCGAGTTCTTCGGGAGGGCGGCATGACGCGCATCGCGATCGTCGGCGGCGGACGCATGGGGGCGTTGCTCGCGACGCTCGTGCGCGAGGGCGACGGCACGACGCTCACCGCACAGCTCGATCGCCGCGCGACGCAGGCGGGGATCACGCGCGCGTCGCTCGGCGACGCCGATGTCGCGATCGAGTTCACCGTGCCAGCCTCGGCGCCGCATGTCGTGCGCGCATTCGCCGCCGCCGGTGTCCCGGTCGTGAGCGGGACCACGCGA
>CAYSAR010000035.1:0-2180 GCA_964428985.1 uncultured Gemmatimonadaceae bacterium
GGTAGACCGTGCCCTCCCCGAAGCCGACCAACCGCCGCTCCTTGGGCAACTCCACGCGCGCGGTGAGTCGGCCGGTGCGATCGATGAGGTCGAAGCTCGGCGGCGCATCCGGGTGCGTCGCGCGCTCGATCCACAGCGTCCCATCTGACGCGAATGCGACGGCGTCGCCGAGGAATGGCGGGAGCGTCGGGGGCCAACGCTCAGGTTCGCTATACGGTGGCGCCGACAGCCGCGGCGTGACCCCGCCGGCGCGAGAGATGAGGATGCCGAGCTGTGGCTGCTTCGCCTTCTCGCGATAGGCCTCCTTCACCGCGTCGTCCACGTGCACCGGCGTGTAGTCGATCGGCGGAGCATCCGTGCGTCGGCCGTTCGCATCGAAGAACGTCACGCGATAGGGATCGACCGAGACGACCGCCACGCGCCCATCGGGCGCCACGGCGAACTGATCGACCGAGTTGAACGGGATCGGCGACGAGAGGGGCTGGCTGATCACCGCGCCGCGGACCACCTGCGTCTTACGCTGCTCCGTGATGAGCGGCGACCGCGCGGAGGTCGATACGAACGCGACGGTGTCACGCCGGCCCGTCGACCGGTCGAGTCGCACGATGGCGTTCGTGTCCGACGCGACCTGTTGGCCGTCGACGGTGTGGATGATGCGTTGCACATAGTAGACGTGACCCGAGACATCGGTCGCGCTGCGCAGGGAGATCGCCGGCACGCCCGCGCGTGGTCCGTCGGCCTTGATGCCGTCGGGGGACACGCCCTCGCGCGTCAGGAGCACATTCGCGGGAAGGCCCGACATGTCGATGAGCGCAGCGCTGTCGCCTGGCAGGGCGACGATGCCCATCGGCGCCGTGTACTCCCCCGGCCCGCGACCTGCACGTCCGATCTCCTCGACGCCGCCGGACTTGAAGTCGATGCGCACGACGCGCATCTCGTTCTTGTCGACGAGATACACGCGTCCGTCGCTCAGCTCGCGGACGCCCGCGATGCGCGTGAACTCGCCGGGGTGCGTCGCCGTGGGTTGGCCGAGTCGCTTCGTCGGGACGGATTGGGCGGTCGCGGCGCTCGTGCCGAGCGAGAGGACCGAGAGGACGGTCAGTGGGATTGCGATTCGCATGGCCGGTGGGGAGTCGGATGGACGACGCGAACATACGGACTTTTCCGTAGTTGTGCTACCTCGGGGTTTGTGTGCTCGTCACAACTCGAGTTCACCGCTCGCGCGCGCCGACGTAGCCGCGCTGAGTCTCCGCGAGCATCTGATCGAGATCGGCGGTCGGGAAACTGTTGGCCGCGGCTTCGCGCACGGTCAGGAGCTTGCGACCGGGCTCGGCGGCCGTCTCCTCGGATCTGACCGCGCGCAGCGCCTTCCGCACCCACTCGGCCACGCTCATGCGGTGGCGTCGTGCGATGCGGCGGATCTCGGCGAACTCGGCGTCGTCGAGAAGAACTTCGAGGCGCTGTGTCACGTCGACGAGTATCCGTCGTTCTGTGCCATCAGTCAACACCTTTGACGGAAGCCCCCTTCAAGCCGTTCTCGGCGGCCCTCGCCGTCCACTCGGCGTCTCGGCGGTGAACCAAGCCTTAGATGTCCCGAGCAAGTCGCGAGTAGTAGTCGACGATCGCCGACGCCTGCCCCGACCGCGTATACACATCGACCAGCCGTTCACTGATCACCCGCGAAACGACCTCCGCGATCTCGTGCGGTTCCTGCCCCCCACCGATCGCGCGCGAATCGGGCCCCCCGTGCGACGACCGCTTCCCGAACTCCGTGTAGACCACCCCAGGCGAAACGAGCGACACCGTCACGTACGGCATCGACTCCGCCAACTCCATCCGGAAGTTCTGAGTCAGCGCGTTCAGGAAGTGCTTGCTCGCGCTATACGCCGACCGATATATGACCGTCGGCGTGCGCCCGAGGTTCGACGAGATGTTGATCACATGCCCTGACTGCTGGCGCCGGAACACCGGCAGCACTTCCTGCATGCCGTAGAGCGCCGACTTCACGTTGATGCGCATCATCTCGTCGATGTCGGCGTCGGTGAGTTCGCTCGGCATGCGGTAGATGCCCTGCCCCACGTTGTTGATCCACACATCGATGCGGCCGGCGAGTTCGACGGCGCGCGCGACGACGCGCTGCACGCCGTCGCGGCCGGTGACGTCGGCAACGATGGGGATCG
>CAYSAR010000035.1:2190-14776 GCA_964428985.1 uncultured Gemmatimonadaceae bacterium
GCGCGACCGGGGCCGCAGCGCGCGGCGACTTCCTCCAGCGCCTGGGCGCGGCGCGCGACGAGGATCGCGGTCGCGCCGTCCTTCGTCACGCGTTCGGCGATGGCGGCGCCGATGCCGCTGCTCGCGCCGGTTATGAGTATTGTTTTGTCCATGCCAAGAGTCCTGTTCATCGCGCATGGGATGGGTGACCATCCCCCTGGGTGGGAATCGTCGGTCACCGCACTCCTCGACCAGCTGCTCGCGCGCTATCCGAAGTTCGCCGGCGAGCCGCACCCCTTCACGACGCGCGTGATCGTCGAGCCGCTCACGTACGATGCGATCTTCGACAAGTACGTGCTCGCCTGGGGCCAGGAGCGCGCGGCGCTCGCCGAGTTCTCGCAGTCCAATCAGATACCCTTGAGCGGCGTGCTCGGTCTGCTCGGCAGCGGGCAACTGCCAGGCAACGTCACGAGCGCGTTCTGGGAGACGTTCCTCGACCCGATCCTCTATCGCGGCACGCTCGTGAGCGCCGAGGTGCAGCGGTCGGTGAGCGATCAGCTGCGGAAGCGCTGGGGACACCATCTCGCCGTCGCCTCGGCGAGCGGGTCGACCGAGCCGGTCGAGGTCTCGGTGCTCGCGCACTCGCTCGGCACGATCGTCATGTCCGACGTGCTCGCGATCGTCGGCGAGAATCGCGATGGCCTCGCGCCGGCGTTCTCGTCCCACAACATCTGCGTCAAGACGTTCATGACGCTCGCGAACGTGAGCCGGCTCGGTCCGGCGCGGCTGCATCGCATCGACTCGTACAAGACCGTCGTGCGCCCCGTCGGCACGGCCGACGCGAACAACCATCCGCCGTTCGTCGAGCGCTTCATCAACGCGCGCCATCCGTGGGACCCGTTCTGCATGTGGCAGCGCTTCGCGCCGACCGGGTGGGGCGACCTGCTCGAGCAGATCACCGATCTCAACCATCTGCATGAGGCGGTGCCGCACGGCTTCCGACACTACCTCTCGCACCCGAGCGTACACATCCCGCTCTTCCGCGCGCTGCTCGGTGCGAAGGCGATCGGCAAGGCCGACGCGACGAAGGCGCTCGAGCAGTTCGAGCCACTGCCATTCTCGTCGACTTGTCTCCAGACCGTGAAGACGCTGCGCGATGAGCTGAAGCGCTTCGCGCAGATGCCGACGGACAGCGAGATCTCGCTCGATGACTTCGTGCGGCGCGCGCTCGAGTTGTATCAGCTCGCCGAGCGGGCGAAGGGGAGCTGTCTCGAGTTGCCGACGGGGTTCGTCTGATGGCGCCGCGCCGCCTCCTTCCGTTCAGTCACGCCTTGCTCGCGCTCGCCGTCACGGCGCCCATCGCACTCGCACAGCCAGCGACCGGAACCGTCTCCGACCGCTGCCTCGACGGCGCGAACGAGAACTCCGCGCACATGACGTTCGGCGCGCGGCATCCCGACTCCGTCTTCGCGCGCTGGCGCCCCGATAGCGCGCGGGCCGAGTGGATCGCGCTCGGTGCACGCCTGCGCGAGCATTGGGACGAGGTCGGCGCGAGCGTGCCGCCGGCGGTGCGCGCGGCGATGCAGATCCGCCTCGACTCACTGCGCGACGAGCTGCGGCTCGCCGAGGAGGACCTTCGCGCGTCTGAAGAGGCAGGCGGACCGCGCGCGCGGCGCTTCTCACTCGTCGTGCGGCAACGTGACGACGAAGAGACGTATCAGCTCTTCGTCGGCCCGAGCGGCGCGGGGGCGGAGGTCAGCGATTCGGATCCGGACGACGTTCGACTCGCGCTCTGCGGCACGGCGCGCCTCGCACAGCACATCGCGACGATCGCCGGCGACACCGCGCGGGCGATCGCGCTCCAGCGCCTCGAGCGCCGCGACGCGCTCTGGCGGAGGTACGAGGACGTCGCGCTCTCAATGACGCCGCTCGAGCTCGTCGTGAACTCGTGGTGTCGCGCTTGCCGCCCCGACGCGTCGCTGATGCCGCCGCGCTGGCAGATCGTGCTCGGCCATCTCTCCCCTGGCTTCGAGATCGCGAACCTGCGCGACCGCGGGTCGACGGGGCGCGCCGCGCTCGTGAGCGAGTTCGGCGGACTCCTATGGAATGCGCCGTCGCGCGAGTGGTACGTGGGCGCGTCGTTCATCGCATCGTATCCGAGCGAGGCGCCGAGCAGTCTCGGCGTGATGCTGCGCGTGAGCAAGCTCGGGCAGGCCGGCGTGCTCTGGCCGCCCGACGCGCCGTCGGGCCGGCTCTCGCTCGTCGTGTCGACCGATCTCTATCGCTTCATCGCGCGCGGATTGCCCGACACGCGGAAGGAACTGCTCGACCAACTGGAGCGCTGTCGCGTGGTGGCGACGACTTGCGTGCGATGACGCGCTTGTCCGCAATCGCCCCACGCACCATGATGCAAGGGTGACCGACGAACTCGTTACGTCGACGGGATGGCGCATCCGCGGCCCCGACGCGCTCGCGCTCGTGGAACGCGCGGAGGCGTCCCGCGCGCTCGCACCGCCGGAAGCGGGTGACGTGCTCTTCGCCACGCGCCTGTCGGCGCGGCCGCGCCTCGCGTCGGGGAACGCGGTGCATGCGATCATCGGCACGCTCGATGCGGCGATCGCCGCGGCCGGCATCGAGGCTCCGCCACTGACACGCGACGCGCCCGTCTCGCGGCGCGTCGAACGGTTCAGCGGGTTGCGATGGGAGGTGCTCGGCGAGCCGGGCGCATGGGTCGGCGAACTCGCGCTGCGACATCCGCACGCCGTTCTCGCGGGTGTCCCATGCACGACGCATGTGCTCCTCGTCGAGCGCGGCGCCGTCGTGGACCTGACCGTCCGCGTCGCCACGGCCGGCGGTCTCGCCGCCGTGCGTGGGGCCGCGGGAGCCGGCCAGGCGCGGCCGGCATGGCTCGATGAGGTCGCACGGGAATGCCGGCTGGCGTTCGAGGGGGCGACCGTCGAACCGGTCACGCTCGAGGAGCACGCCATCGACGCATTCGTGCGCGACGTGCTCCTGTCGGAGTCGCGCGAGTACCCTGTTGCCGTGCTGGCGCCGAAGGAAGACGGGTCGTACGTCATCCCGCCGGCCGACATCGCGACGGAGCTGCTCGGACTCGCCCAGCTCAACCTGCTCGAGCGGCACCAGTCGACGTTCCGGCTCACCGACGCGCTCGGCGACCGGCGGCTCTCGGCGTACTGGGGTGCGCTGCGCGTCTATCTGCCGGGCTTCACCTGCGCTGACGATGGCACGACGCATCCGCTCGTCGTCGCGGACCGGTTGATCGATCCGGTGATGCGAGCGGAACTCGTCGGCCGGCTCGCGCAACGGGCGGCGCGACGGATCCAGGTGCCGCCGGGCGTGGAGGAACGACGCCGACGCCGCGTGGCGACGACCGCCCCATCCGCCGAGCCGCCGTCATCGCCCGTGATGGCGGTGCGGGAGGGACCGCCGCCCGCGGAGGCGTCGCAGGCGCAGGTCGTACAGGCCGCGGAGCTCGTCGCCTCCGCACATTCCATCGTACGCGAACTCGGCGAGCAGATCGGTGCGCTCGCCGCGCAGGTCTCGGCGCTGGCCACGGCTCATGGGCTCGTGCTCGACGAGGTCGCGCGCCTGCGCACGACGACGGCGGTGCGCGCGGCGAATACGACGTCGCTCGAGCGGCGGATCGGCTCGCTCGAGGAGCTGTTGCGCGCGCATTTCGCGCCGGTCGCGGCGCCGCCCGCCGAAGGCGCGCCGGCGCCCGACGACGAGTCAGCGGAGGAAGCGGCCGAGCGACTGACGCTGGTCGACGTGCTCCGCCAGGCGTCGGAGACGTATCCGGCGGAGCTATTGATCCTGGGCGCCGCCGAGCGCTCGGCGGCGGAGAGTCCGTATGAGGAGCCCGAGCGCGTGCAGGTGATCCTCGACGCGATGGCGCAGGTGGCGCGGCGCCGGCAGACGTCGACGCTCGGCACGTCGCTGCGCGAGGCGTTCCGCGAACTCGGCGTCGACTATCGGGGCGGCATCACATCAACGACGTCGAAGAAGCACCTCCAGCAGTATCGCGTGACGGGGCACGGCGGCCGCGAATATGAGTGCAGCGAGCATATCGTGCTGGGTGTGAGCTACGATCCGCGACATTGCCTGCGCATCTACTTCACGTCCCGCGCGGCGCTGGAGCCGCGATTCGTGATCGGGCACGTGGGGCGGCACTTCGACGTCAAGTCGACGACGTAGACGGTGTCATCTTTGAGGTAGGGGCCTTGATCGGTTGCTTCGCCGGCATCGCCGTCTACTTCACCGTCAAAGCCGCCTGCCACGCGCGGAACGTCGGTCGCGCCCGTCGCCGCATCCCCGACCCCATCGCGCGCACGCTCGCCCCACACTTCCCCGCCCTCGACCTCTCGGCTGTCCGCCTCGTCACCGGCGCCTCGCTCCCCGCGAACTGGCTCGGCCCGCGCGTCTTCCGCGCGAGCGCGATGACGTTCGGGTGGACGATCTTCTTCGCCGACGCGGATCCGTTCAGCGGGCCGAAGGCGCTGCGACTCCTCGCGCACGAGCTCGTGCATGTCGACCAGGTCCGCCGACACGGCGGCGAGCGCGCGTTCGCCTGCGCGTACGGGCGCGGGTACGTCAAGGGCGCGAGCTATCGCGCGAATCCGCTCGAGGTGGAGGCGTATGAGGTCGAGGCGCGGGTGGCGCGGATGAAGCCCTAGCCGCGCACCAACCCATGCCCCCCGATCGGCACCGTCTCGTGCCGATCGCTGAACCCGGCGATGAGCGGTCGTCCCTTCGCGATCGCGGCCTGCACGCTCGGCAGCTTGAGCGACGCCTGGTGGCTCTCGGGGCTGTCCCAGACCTCGGTGATCCAGAGCGCGTCGGCGTCGGTGGGGTCGGTCGCGATGATGTAGGAGAGGCAGCCGGGCATCGCGCCGGTGCCCTCGAGGAGGATCGCGGCGAGCGCGTCGCGCTGGCCGGGGGTGGCGGACATCTTGCCGATCAGGCCGTACATCGGGGCGCTCGGTTGAAAGGCGTGGAGGAGCGACGGCGCGACTGACGCGCCGAGGATGGCGGCACCGGAGCGGGCGAGGAAGTCGCGGCGGGGGATGCGCATGGTTCGAAGGTAGCTGTCGGGTGCAAAAGTGATTCTTAGATCACTATTGACATAAGTGATTTTAAGATTACTTTTTACAGTTGTGATCTTAAAGTTACACTGCTAAGAGGACGGAACGATGCGCATCCGTACGCGACGAGACATGGGAATGTGCATCCGCGAGCTTCGGCGCGCGCGCGGACTGACTCAGGCGCGGTTGGCCGAGTTGGCCGGCGCGAGCCGCCGCTGGGTCGGGCAGGTTGAGCAAGGGAAGACGAGCGCCGAACTCGGCGCGCTGCTGAGAACGCTACGCGTACTCGGCGCGGACCTGCACGTGCGCCCCACACGCGCGCCCGACGCTGCGGCCGAACTGAGCGCGATCATCGATGCGACGCCTCGGAGCCGTGGATGACGGCGCCCCGGCGACAGACATCGACGGATCGGCCACGCTTGAGCGCGTTGCTGGACGGTCGCGTCGTCGGGGAAGTCTTCCAAGACGCGCGCGGTCGATATCGCTTCGTCTACGAGGATGCGTGGCTCGCCGGCGACGAGGGGCATCCGCTCTCGCTTTCGATGCCCACGACGACCGCGGAACACGGGCACGAGGCCGTGCAAGCGTTCCTTTGGGGACTGCTGCCGGACAATGAGCGCACGCTCGAGCGCTACGGCCGGACTTTCGGCGTGTCGGCGCGCAACCCGCTCGCGCTCCTCGCGCACATCGGTGCGGACTGCGCGGGTGCCGTGCAGTTCGTTCGGCCCGAGGACGTGAGCGAGTACGAGGGCGAGCCGACGCCATCCAAGGTCGAGTGGATCGACGACGCGGAGATCGCGACGGAACTGCGCACGGCCCGGGAGACGGGGCTCCCTGGAACGACGCGTCGCACGGCCGGTCGCTTCAGTCTGGCGGGCGCGCAGCCGAAGATCGCGCTGTTCCATTCCAAGGGCCGCTGGGGGCGGCCGATGGGAAGAACGCCTACCACGCACATCCTCAAACCACCGACGGGAGAGTACTGGGGCTTCGCCGAGAACGAGCATCTCTGTCTCTCGCTCGCCGCCGAGCTCGGGCTTGGGCCCGTGCGAACGAGCGTCCGATCGTTCGCGGGCGAGTCCGCGATCGTCGTCGAGCGCTATGCCCGGGTGGCCGACGGTCGCCGCTACCGACGGATCCACCAAGAGGATCTTTGCCAGGCAATGGCGGTGCTGCCCTGGAGCAAATATGAGAGCGACGGCGGACTGGGTGTGGCGAGCAGCATCGCACTGCTTCGGGAGTCGTCGCTCGAGCCGGAGACGGATGTCGGTCGCTTCGTCGACATGCTCGTGTTGAACTGGGTGATCGCGGCGACGGACGCGCACGCCAAGAACTACTCGCTCCTGCATGCCGCGGGCGGGAGCGTGCGTCTCGGTCCGTTCTACGACGTCGTGAGCTACCTGCCTTACGCGGACAAGCGACTTTCCGGCGTGCGGCTGGCGATGCGAGTGGGGATGGAGTATGTCGTACACAAGATCGCCCGAGCGGATTGGGTCAAGCTGGCGAAGGCGGCCAAGCTCTCGGAGAGGTTCGTGATGGAGCGCTTGGACGGACTCTTGCCGCTCGTCGCACCGGCGATTGAGCGAGTAGCGGCCCGCACCATCGAGGAGGGTTTGGACCGGGCGGTGGTGGAGCCGCTCGCGATGCGGATCGCGGAGCGGAGTCGGGAATGTCGCGAGCGGTTGGCGGCGGGCACGGCTGCGCGGATGGCGAAGGGGTAGCTCCGCGCGCGCAACATTTCGATGGCGGTATCCGACAACCAGACATCTAGATTGGCGCCCCGTTCTCGACGGAGCGTCGCAGATGACTCGCATCGACGAGTTCGAGTTCGAGCGGACGTATCGTCCGATCCTCGGGCCTGACGGCCACTGGCGCGACTTCCTATGGAAGGACGACGCCGAGTGCATGGCGGCCGTCGACGCGGCGTCGCCGGAGCGGCGCGTCTGGACGCTCGTCGACGCGGATGGCTTCACGCTCGTGATGAGTGGCCGGCGTTTCGTGAACCGGCTGGAGTACTACATCACCGAGGTGCCGTGGCCGGAGGGGGAGGAGGTCGAGGTGTATGACCTCGAGGATTATGAGGAGTGGCTGGCGCGGCAGGACCCCGACGACGCTGACTGAGCGGCGGCGCGCTGCGGTCAGCGCTCGTCGAGTGCTTCACGCCGTCGCTTGAGCGTGCGCACGAGTCGACTGAGCCGACGCGCGTCACGCAGCTCGCATTCCCAGACGACCTCGACGCGCCAGCCGGCGGCGCGGAGGAAGTGGATCGCGCGCCGATCGCGTTTCGCGTTGCCGAGGATCTTCGCGCGCCAGAACTCGCGCCGCGTCTTCGGCCATCGCCGCGGCGTGCACTGGTGGTAGTGCCAGAAGCAGCCGTGGACGAAGACGACGGTCTTGATCGGCCCGAAGACGATGTCGGGATTGCCTGGCAGCTCGCGTCGGTGGAGCCGGAAGCGCAGGCCGGCGGCGTGGAGCGTGCGGCGGACGACGAGCTCGGGCTTCGTGTTCTTGCCGCGGATCGCGGCCATGATGCGGCTGCGGGTGGCGGAGACGCGGCCGAACTTCACGTTGGCGGCGGCAGCGCGCCGCCGATTCCGTCACCCTCGTGCGATCGAGGCTGGATGGCGAGCGACTGCAGCGCGGCGTCAGACTGCGAGACTGACATCTTCCGTTGCCAGATGATCCCCTCGCTCACTCCACTGAGGTCACTATCCGGCTGAAGATCATGAAGGTGGAAGACGAGCGTCTGATCCGGGCGCCATTCGCCGACGATCGCGAGGAGGGCTCCGCCGGGGCCTCCGTACACCTGCGCGTGACGGGCGGCGACTTCCCTCCACTCCGAGAGGAGCTTGTCGCGGTCTCCTCCTCCCAGCGGCCAGAGTTCACGGGACGGCGTCCATTCAGCGACGGAGAAGAGGACGCGAAGTGGCGCACGCAGCTGCGCGAGCTTCGCTACTTCCTGGCTCGCCGTGAACGGCGCGTTCTCCGATTCGATGAATACAAGTGGGACTTTGAGTTCTCGGTGGACGAATGCGTAGTCGACGAGCAGCAGTTCGGGACGCAAGTCGTACTCGAGGTCTTCCGCGACGTGCGTGAACAAATTCGTGCGGTAGAAGCGCGTCCGAGACTCGGGCGTGTACCACGCGGCCGCGAGCTCTACGTCGGTGCGCGCATTCAAACTGACTACAAGGGCATCGACGAATCGTGCGGTGAGGTTACGAACGTCCATCCGCTCTCCGTTCCCTGCTGCGAGCGACGAGGTAGCGCCACACCCACACGATCGGCACGGTCACGAGAAAGGCAATCCCGGACTTAGGCCTCTCCGAGTCGGGAAGCATGCTCCCGATCCACGCCGCGAGCGCCAACGTGCCGCAGGAGATCAGCGCGGTTTCGAGAGTCGCTCGCAGCTTGATCCGGCGCTTGACCCGCTCAGCCGCGGCCGCTTGGTCGGCGAAGAGTACCTCGCCCGGAGCGTCTAGCCCGCAATGTGGACAAGCACCGGCGCGCACCGAGACGGTGTGCCCGCAGTCTGGGCAGGCGATCAGGCGCTGGGACATGGTGCCTGCGTCAGCCTTGATCACGCACGGCTCGCGTCACGGCGGCCAGGATGAAGGTCTCGAGCGAAACGCCTTCGTGCTCCGACGCCCGGCGCACGACGCGTGCAAGGCTGCGCGGGATTCGGAGGCGGACGACGGTGCTGTGAGCTGGACCAAGGGATGTGATCGGCAGAGCGGGTTCACTCCCAAGCAACGCGCTTAATGCGTCCACCGGAGTCGCCGCTGCCGCAGATCGCATAGGCAGGTCGTCGGAGGTTGCCACGAATACGTCGTCATCGGCTGACCATCGGATGCGAGCGTCTTGCACCATGCCACCTCCAGGTCAGAGTTCGAGGAAGCCTGACTCGACGAGGAATGAGTACGTCTCGTCCAGCTCCGGCAGCTTCGGCACGAAGACGACGGTACCATCGCGCCCGCGCGTGAGCAATACGCGATACGAGTTGATGCGAAGCTTCAGCGCGTCGCGCACTGGCGTGGACTTCAGGTACTTCGCGGCACGGTCGTTGCTCCAGCGACCGTTGACGCGCCGCAGGTCGGTTCCCCAGGCAAGCAGCACAGCGTCGAGCTCGAGCCCCTGGACCTCGAACTCCGAGACGCAGCGGTCGAGGAGGCGACAGCTCAGGTGGGATTCCGATGACTCATCGTCCGCATACCACGGTCCGAGCTTCCGACTAATGTACTGGCGTTCTTGGAACTCGTTCGGCACATCGAAGCGTACGAGATCCTTGTCTCGTGATGACGCGAGCATGCCGAACCGCTTCTCCGGCTCGTTCTCATAGCGCTCGCGCAGATACCTCTTCGCCGTCTCCAAGTCGCGCGTGATGCGCAGATGATAGCCGGCGTCCTTGAGCCGTTCAGAAGCGCCCGCGATGACGGACTCGTCCATCTCACCGAGGACACTAGCCACGAGCCGGTGCACGTCGTCCGCCGCGTGGTAACGCAGTTCGGTGTCGAGGTGGAGCGTCGGCCGCGCCATCGGAGGGATGGCCGTCTCGCCGATGTCCGACAGGAGGTGCGGCGGTGCGTGGATCGTCCAGTCGGACTGATTTGCGGATGCCTCCACGGCGTCCCTCCACTGGGCGAGTCCTCCTTCCTCGCCTTCGTGGATCTCCTGACCCGACCCGATTAGACCGAGGACGACGCACCACTCCGGGATCCGGTCGGCGAACTCGATGAATAGCGCGGGCTCCGAGCGAGCCTTCGAATCCTTATGCGTCTTCTGCATCTTGGCCGCGTCGAACGCGCGCTGAGCCTCGTCGAACACGAGCACGTGCTCGAACGGCGCGGTCTTCGTGCGGGCGTACCGCGCCATGTAGTCCTTCACATGGCGGACGAACGTCTTGCCGTCACCCCCGGCCTCGCGCAACTCGTACTGGAGCACGGTGACGAGCGGCTGATTTCCGCTGAGGAACACGGCCGGTACTCGCTTACCTCCGGCTCGCTCAACGGCGAGGTCATCCAGGTAGTGCGCGTGAACGGTCCGAAGACCGACCAGCGTCTTCCCCGCCCCTGGCGCGCCGCTGAGCAGGATCAGGTGCCTCGACTTCGTGTGCGCCGCTGCGTGGATGATCCGCGAGATCTCATCCACCGCCGGTTCAGTCGCACTCGCCGCGCGATGGATACGCCGGAGCGTGCCGCTCCTGAACAGTTCCCGGGCAGCGGCGACAAGTGAGGGCAGCGGCCGGTACGCATCCTCGGACAGGAACGCCTCGCGCTCGATGACCGAGCCGTTCACCTTCGCCGCAAGTTTCTCGATAAGGCTATCAAGGGCGTCCGGGCCTGCGACGTGGACGCCATCGATCTCCTGCTGGTATCCGCGTGCGCGGGTCGGGACGAGCACGGCCTCGACAGGCCGATCAGCGCACTCCCGGTGGTAGTTGCGTAGGTCGCGCGCGTAGGCGGCGACTTGATCCAGGTCCGCCTGGCTCGGGGAGATCTTGCCTTTTAGTTCGACGACCATCACGCCGATGCCGACGAGGAAGATCACGTCGGCGCGGCGGGACTCCATTGGGAGCTGGTACTCGAGGATTGCGGAAAAGCGGGTCGCGACCTCGCTTCGGGCGAGAACCTCAGCGACCTCGCGCTGTAGCGGTGGGATACAGTCAGTCCACGCACGTACCTGCTCTGGAGATGCGTTGACAGTAAACGTCGATAGACGCTCACGTATTCGCGAAGGCGGGGCTGTCTGAAATTGTGGAAAGTCTGAGCTCCACCCATGATTTGTCGGGCCGTCACCCACCGTCATAAGGACATCTCGGCTTCTCTAGACTTAGATATCACCCTTAGTGTACGCGATGTCTGAGGCACGATAAGTCCGAGCTATATGGCAACCTCGCGTAGGAATTGAGAAATCTCCCGAGGAATCGAACTTGCGAACATATAGGATGCGATCCGCGCACTGTCGCGCTCCTTTCGGAAGCCCAGGCCGAATCGCTTGAATAGCTCCTCAAGCAGAAGTGCACCCGGCACCAACTCACGTCGCTCACTCTGCCAGCGCCCGTCCAGCGATGCCCGTACGCCGTCGATGGTTGAAGTCAACCCGGCGGCACAATCTTCGACAAGTTGCGCCCGCCTCGCAACGTCATCACGTATCCGTTCGAGAGCGACCGCACCATTGCCTGACTCGAAAATTGCGCGTCGATCGGCATAGATTGGCGAGCACACTACCTTCGCGCAGTGATACGCGATCGTCAGCTCACGTAGGCTATCCGCAGTGTCATCAATCGCAGCCGCAACCTGATCGACAGTCGGAGCCGCGACAGCGCCGCCCTCCGCCTCGAGTCGATGTGCGATGTATTGAGCGATGGCTTGCGGATCGAGTAGGAGATTCTCTATCTCACGAGCGGGAAGAACAACGAGCTGACCGCCGCCAGCAAGCGCAGCCTTCAGTTTCGCGATGTCGTCCCCGGTGTTCTCATCTCGATCTATCACAAACCACAACTTCACCCTTCGACGCGCAAGGAACGACACGGTTCCTTCCGCAGCAAAGTGAGCGAGGTTCCTTACACCGCCCATTCTCACGAATCCGACACTGCGTGCTGCGAATCGTACATCTAATTTCGTAGCCCACTCATGCAGGACAGCCTCGTCAACCAGACCCTCGACAAAGACCAAACGATCGTACATGAAGAGCGAACTTAACCGAATTCCAAATTCGCTCGGCAAGACCGATTCTGCTTCCTGATGATCGACCTTTTGGACCGAAGTACAACCATCCTCACGCCGTGCGAGGTAGACGTTCCGCATGTCCGCTGTGTCGAGAAAATTCGTCGAGTGCGTAGTGATGAAAATTTGGGACTCGTTACCGATCTCCTTGAGATAGTGCATCATGCTCGTCTCAAGAGCGGGATGCAGATGGATTTCCGGCTCCTCGACGAGCAAGATGTCAGGTCGCTTGAACTCATAGTCGATGATCAAGCGAAGGGCTTCGCGAATTCCCGCCCCGTTCACCTGGACGAGAAAGTTATCGACGTCCAGTTCGGCCGGACTCTCTGGTCGGCGACCGCGCACGTCGCTTCTGAAAGCGTCGATCTCAACCCCAAGCAGCGCTGACACTGTGGATTGAATGGATCTGAGCTTTTCGGTTCCGCCTCGGGTGACCTTTAAGTCCAGAAGCTGAGCGGCTTCATCTCGACCGATTTGCTCGCGTCGCTCAGTCAAGTAGAGAACCTTTAGGCTTCCAATTCTGCGCAGCAGCGAAGTCGCATATGCAGGGACTTGAGCGTCATGCCCTGCGAAAGTTTCCACGCGGCTCTTGAGGGGAGCAGCGAGTGTTTCGGCGGCTTCACGCTCGAATTCTCCCGCGAGTTCGTCAGCAGCTTGCTTGATTGCGTTGTACGAATCTGCCGAAGCAACGAGCGACTCAAGCCTCTCGCGTGCCGCCGGCGATAGAGAGTGCTCCTCTCTGGAGTAGCGGGGAATCGCATTTCGGGTCGCGCGCGCATCCGCTCG